>CAKOZB010000001.1 GCA_934131055.1 uncultured Clostridia bacterium
AAATTACCTAATGGGAATAATACTTTTCCAAGCAATTGTTTTGGCATATTATACAAAACATAGCTTTGATCCTTACTTAAATTTTTGGCTTTTCTTAAAACATACTTTCCATATTCGTCAGAATACTCCATTTTTGCATAGTGCCCTGTTGCAATATAATCACATCCAAGCTCTTTTGCCTTTTCATACATTGCTCCAAACTTCATGTATTTATTACATTCTATACATGGGTTTGGAGTTCTCTGGTTAGAATATTCATCTATAAAATTATTAATAACCTTGCACTGAAACTCTTCTTTTAAATTATATGTTATATGTGGTATTCCAATAGAATTGCATATTTGCTTAGCGCCAACAATCGCATCAGTATTGCAACAAGTACCGCCAAATAGTTCTAATGTTATTCCAATTACATCATATCCTTGCTCTTTTAACAGAATGGCAGAAACACTACTATCAACACCACCACTCATACCTAGTAAAACTTTTTTCATATTTTCATCCTTTCGTAATATAATACCAACTTTAAAATCATTGCCAAATTGGCCTTTTGAGTAGTCCGAATAAGCTACTGCTAATAATAATTTTATAAAATAAAATTGGATTTTCTATAAGTTCGCCCAAAAAGGGGCGTCCCTAATGGGCGAGAATTGCATTTGCTACTTTTATTCCGTCTACTGCTGCAGACATTATTCCTCCTGCATATCCAGCGCCTTCTCCACAAGGGTACATACCTTGCACACTTGCCATCTTTTGTTCATTCCTTTTTATCGTAACAGGAGATGAGCTTCTTGTTTCTACTCCTGTCAATATTGCATCAGCACTTGCAAAACCTGCTATTTTCTTATCAAAATATATTAATCCTTCTTTTAAAGTTTTAGTCACAAAATCCGGTAATATTTCTTGTAAATTTGCAAGAGTTACACCTGGTTTATATGTTGGCTTAACTTCTCCTATACAAGTAGTCTTTCTATTATTCAAGAAGTCTTCTACCCTCTGTATTGGAGCATTGTAATTGCTTCCGCCAAGTTTGAATGCTTTTTCTTCAAGTTCTTGTTGGAAGTACATTCCTTCTAAGGGAGAATCTCCTTTAAAATCTTCTGGCGTAATATTTACCAATACTGCACTATTAGCATTTTCTCCATCTCTTGCAAATGTACTCATTCCATTTGTTACAATAGTACCTTCTTCACTAGAAGAAGCCATTACCGTTCCTCCTGGACACATGCAAAACGTATAGCACGATCTATCTTCTCCGTGGTATGCGAGCTTATATTCTGCAGGTGGTAACTTTAATTTAGGATTTTTTCCATATTGAGACTCATTTATCATCTGTTGTTTGTGTTCTATTCTAACACCAACAGAGAAATTCTTTTTCTCCATTTCTACGTGTTTTTCATATAGTTTCTTAAACATATCTCTTGAACTATGACCTATTGCAAGAACTACTGTATCAGTTTCTATTCTAATTCTTTCTTTTGTATTATTCGCTCTACTCTGTATTATGTGTTCCTGTGGCTTTACTGTTATAATATTGCATATCTCATAATTGCAACTATTAGAAGGTTTGTTTTTCTGTTCTTGCATTTTAGTTACTATAACAGATTTTACTTGATTATTCTCAATTTCAAAATCTACTGCTTTTGTACCAAACATAAATTCGCCACCATTGTTTTCTATGTATTTTCTAATGTTTGCAACAATTTTTACCAAATTATCTGTTCCAATGTGTGGCTTATTTATATATGAAGTTTCTTCTGGTGCTCCAAACTTAACAAATGTATCTATTACATCTCTACATAATGAGCTATGCAAATTTGTTGTAAGCTTTCCATCAGAAAAAGTTCCTGCTCCACCTTCACCAAATTGCACATTTGAACAAGTGTTCAATATGCGCTCTTTCAAAAATAATTCAACATCTTTCTGTCTTTCTTCTACAGTTTTGCCTTGTTCTACAATGATTGGCTTGACACCATTCTCGATAAGTGTAAGTGCACAAAATATCCCAGCAGGACCTGCTCCAATTATAACTGTTCTCTTATTATTTTCTTTTAAATTATTTGGCATTGCAGTTTTCTGTTTTTGTTCTTGCTCAATTAAGCTAGCATTTTTGTTTTTCAATAAATTGCTAACCTTAAAATCGTCTTTTAAGAAAACAATAAGAGAATAATTATAAAAAATATCATTCTTGTCTCTTGCATCAATCGACTTTTTTACAATTTTATAATCTGTTACACTTTCCTGTGGAATATTAAATTTTGTATAAGCAATTTTTACAACCTCATCATTCGATAAATCTTGCCTAATTTTTATATTTTCTAATCTAACAGTAAACATTTTCGTTCCTTTTCTAAAAATCTACTTATAATTATACTATTTTGAGCAGTTTACGTCAATCAGAACATTTTATATTTTCTAAATTTTAAAAAATTTTAATTAGGCTACATATTTCGACAGACATTTGCACTCGCTATATATTATAATTATGTCATCTTGTGCTGAGAGGAGGTGATACACTTGAAGAACAAGAAAAACAAGAGACAAAAAATTTCTAAAAAATTTCTCAAGTTTTTACATATTGTAGTTATTATACTCAAATATATCTTGAAAATTTTAATAGAGCTAAAGTCAATTATTGATGCATTCAAAAATTGACAAAAAAACTAGGTATGCCGTTAACATACCTAGTTTTGTTAGTAATCTTTGATTACTAACATCTCGCACTGAAATTCAGTTACTTGAAAAACAAGAGTTTCAAGTATTATTATACTATATTTTTAAATTTTTTCAATGTCTTTGGCAAATTTTTTATTATAATCGTTCGACATTTTTCTTACTATATTATAAAAGCCCTCCTACATAGTCTGCACACTATATAGGAGGGTTATTAGAATTTAGCTTCCAAAATCTAGTTAACAGATTTCAAAATTTGCTTTAGGCATTTGTGCTTGCATTCTTTCGATGAACTTTCTAGCGGAATATTCGTACCCACTAGGATAGTACACAATGGTTACAGTTCCTTCGAAATTGTTGCAAACAGTTTCATCAAAAACACCTTCGCAATTGTCTCCAAGATCAGACAATATGTAAAGATGCGCATCTTTTGGTGCTTCTTTTAAGGCGTTATTGATTGCTCCAACAATATCAGTTGCACCACCAATATTATAATCCAAGATGCTCCTATTTGCAGAGAACTCTTCGCTTTTCTCTGCAAACACATACTTCTTGCCTTCAGAGACTTGTACCTTTTGAAGCACATCTTCTTGAAATGCAGCCATACTACCAGAACAGTCTCCCAAGATATATGATTCACGAGGAATCTCCATATCTTCAAGAATTGAATTGTTCAGGGTATTAGCTGTCTTGGCAACCTCTTTCTCGTCAGAAAGAGTCTCCAGATTTTCCAGCAACTCTTCGTCAACTGTTGTAGGACGATACATCGGGTCTTCGTCTGGGTCTGTTTCCGGTCCCATAATAGGAATACCCTTTACCTCAGGCCATTCGTCCCAATAGGCTACACTTACTGCAGAAGTAGAACTGAGCTTTGCAACCACATCAGAGAGATGCTTATCAACATCCTTTGACTTGAAATACGGAGTAAGCAATGTTATCTGAGCATTGTTTGCCTCTACGCTTTCTTTGCCTGTAGTATTCCAGCAGTCACTGATGACGTATATGTTAACATAGCCGTCGTCAATAGCTTTCTGCACCTCATCATAGAGTGCAGTCTTGCCATTTTTTCCAAACCGAACAATGTCAACAGACACGTTATTCAAGTATTCCGAGACAGTCGGCTCATAACTGAAGTACCGTGACGAATAGGTCTCGTCAACCAATACTACTGTTGTTTTTTCCGCCGCACTTGCGTTAATACAAAATAACGCAAGTGTGGTCAGGCTTATTGCAAAAGCTAGCCATGCCTTTGCTATCGCTTTTTTCAGAGTCATATTGACTCTCCTTTCTTTTTCTACATACCACTTTGGTTACGTAGATTGCGTACTCTTGTGCAGAGAGTACTAGTGTGTATTGCCAACAAAATTTATTATACCATTTTGCACTAATTATGTCAATTTCTATCCCAACGCAACATCCAAAAGCATCATTATTACAAAGCCTATACCCACACTAATAGTCACTAAATTTGATTTTTTTTCAGCTTGTGCCTCAGGTATTAGCTCAGATGATACTACGTAAATCATTGCTCCTGCTGCAAATGATAGAAAATATGGTAAAATTGGTACAACAATTCTTGTTAATGCTATTGTAATTATTGCTCCAATCGGTTCTACTATTCCAGATAAAGTTCCTCCTAAGAATGACTTAAATTTACTTTTTCCAGAGCTATGAAGTGGCATTGATATAATTGCCCCTTCTGGTATATTTTGTATCGCTATTCCAATAGCTAACGCAAATGCTTCTGCGAGTGTTATTCCTGTATTTTGTGAGAATAATCCTGCAAATGCAACCCCAACTGCCATCCCTTCCGGAATGTTATGTAGTGTTACTGCAAGCATTAGCATTGTAGTACTCTTTACTTTTTCTTTGATGGTTAATTTTTCTTTATTCTTTATTACAATTCTTTCATCATTTTCTTCTGTGGTTAATAAATTTTCGATATCATCACAAATAACACATTCGTTTTTCTTATTGTTTCTTTTTTCTATTTTTTCTGCCAGATTATTTACGCCAATTAAGGTTACAATTCCTATCATAAATCCAATAGAAGCGGGTAACCACGCAGGTTTTCCTTGAGTTTCTGCCATTTCTATTGATGGAATTAGAAGTGACCATACAGAAGCGGCTATCATCACTCCTGCAGCAAATCCAAGTAATAATTTTTGTATTATCGGTTTAATTTCTTTCTTTAACAAAAATACTAAAGCAGAACCGTAGTGTTGTTCCTATAAAAGGTACTAATAAACCAATAGCAATTTGTGTCGTACTATTAATACTCACGTAAAGTTCCTCCTTGAAGCCCTATTATTTTACCTATAAAATGTAATTTTATTAGGACTTATCTTTTATATAATATGAACTTTACATAAGGTTGTGAGTAACCACTAAAAAGAACTAGCCTTTTAATCTAGTTCTAGTTTCATTTTAATCAATAAATAAAGTAATTCTGAATCCAAGATCACCAGCAATATCCGAATAACGATCTCGTAGCCCAGCAGAATGCTCAGCATAAAATCCTTGATAAGTTCCGCCACGATTTGAGTAGACGCCATTTGTATCCGAACATAATTCTGTCGTCCTCTCCCAAACATTTCCCCCCATGTCATAAATATTACATACTGGAGTAGTTTGACCTGTTGGAACTAATTCAGCTAAATCCTTTTCCTTTGTTTGACTTGCTCCGGTTATATCTTTATACGAAAATGTTGTATCAGCATAGTTTCCTTGTGGTGTACTACTTCCATAATCACTATTTACTTTTTGTATAAATGCTATTGTGGTATCCCATGCATAACTACTTACTAATTTTGTTTTGGCTTTGTATCCTTGTTTTGTTGCAAAACCTTCCGCTAAGCCTACAGCCTGCGCTCTTGTTACAAGATTATATGGAGCTTGATTTGCTTTTATTGTTACTGTTTTTGTTGCATCAGCCGAACTTCTTAATGTCTTTGCTTCTGTACTTTCCTTATCACCAGCTTCATACCTTCCTATGTAAAAGCCTTTATATGTGTCTACACTTGTTTTTTCATCTTCTGGTAAAGCTTCTGTAAAATAATAATCATCGTCACTATTATATTTTATTTTTATTGAATTTGTTGCAGTATCTGTTTCTTCTGTTGCAACATTTGTTGAATAAGCTGTTCTTTTATAGTCGGCTATTGTTGCTACTGGTACCCACACAAATTGGTTTCCATCTTTATCTTCTATTACGACTCCTCCTTGCACAGTTGAAGCCGAATCATCTGCAATTTTGAATCCTTCTGGAATCCACACATCTCCATCTGAATATGCTACTTTTGTATTTTCTTTCATAAATTTATTTCCGTCATCATTGTTCCCAGTTCCATTTATAGCCTCTTCTAATTCTTTGGTCAGTTCGTCCATGCTTGTTAAATCATTTTTGCTTGCTTCTTCCGGTTTAGTTTTAGCCTCTTGTGCCTTTTTTACTATTCCATTATCTCCAAGTACTAAGTTAATGCTTACTCCTGCAAGAATTAGCAAGACAACTATTGTAACAACTAACGCAACAAGTGTTATTCCTTTTTGTTTTTCTAACATAAATTTTTCCTCCTTAGTTTTATTTTTTCAAATAAAATATTATATATTCATTCAAAATGATATCATTATTTTCACACATGTGCAATAGTTTTTTCATAATTTTTTTAATTTGTCACATGTTGTCGATTGTTTAATTTAACATTTGTTAATGTATAAACAAAAATCGCACTTTCGAAAATTTTGTTATTTTCTACTTAGTGCGATTTTTACTTTATATTTAATATTTTTATTTGTGTTTTTATAATTCTTTATATATCATATTGGGTTATCTATTTTATATATTATATTTTATTACTTTTGCATCTGCGTTTTCTTCTATTCCAGTTGCTATTACTGTTACCATTATTGCATCATGTATTCTTTCGTCTACTATTGTACCAAAGATTATGTTTGCTTCTGGATCTAAGAATTCTTTTATGTATCCAACAGCAGTACTTACTTCGCTTAGTCCTAAATCCATACCACCTGTAACATTTACAATTAATCCTTTTGCACCTTTTACAGATGTTTCTAGAAGTGGGCTATCCATAGCAGCCATTGCAGCATCTAATGCTCTTTGGTCGCCTTCAGCTACACCAACACCCATATGAGCAATTCCACTATCTCTCATTATTGTTTTTATATCTGCAAAATCTATATTTATAAATCCTGGTATTGTAATTAAGTCTGTTATACCTTGAACACCTTTTCTTAGAACACTATCAGCCTCTTGGAATGCTTGTATCATTGTTGTTCCCTTTGGCATTGCCTTTAATAAATTGTTATTTTCTACAACAATAAGTGCATCAACATTTTTCTTCATTCTAACAATACCATCATCTGCATTTGCTTTTCTTTTTCTTCCTTCAAATAAGAATGGCTTTGTTACAATTCCTACAGTCAAAATTCCCATTGATTTTGCTATTTCACATACGACTGGTGCAGCACCTGTTCCAGTTCCTCCACCCATACCACATGTTACAAATACCATGTCTGTATTTGCTAATGCTTTCTTTATATTTTCTTCATCTTCTCTTGCAGCCATTTCTCCTAAAACAGGGTTAGCTCCAGCTCCTAAACCTTTTGTTGTACCTTTTCCAATATGCATAACAGTTGTAGCTTTATTTTGTGCTAAAGCCTGTTCTTCTGTATTTATCGCAATAAATTGTACATTACGTATTCCTTCATCTATCATTCTATTTACAGCGTTGTTTCCAGCACCACCAACACCAATTACTTTAATTCTTACTAAATCGTCTTCATTATCTTGTTCTGTGTATCTCATTTTTTACATCCTTGTTTATTATAAATTTAGGTTTCTGGGAGTGTCCTATAACCCATAAAGCTTGTCTGCTTTTTGCTTCCTATATATTACTACTTTTTCGTCCAATTGGCAACAGTAAATTCAATAATTTATGTGACTATTTTGTAATTTTTTATGCAATAAGAAATATTATTATAAAATATCAGTTAGCTCTGTAAATTTATGAATTGTAGCCATTATATATTCATTTGAATTTATTTTTATATTGTTTCTATCATAAAATATCACGTTCATATTAGCATTTACAGCTCCAGATACGTCTGTTTTTAGGCTATCTCCTACCATTACACATTCAGAAAACTCATATTTTCCCTTTGCAATTTCAAAAGCCTCTTTATTAGGTTTCATTAGAATATTTTCAGTCATATATGTTGCTGAAAAATATTTGTCCAATCCTAGTCTTTTAAGTCTTTCATCTTGTGATTTTTTAAACCAATTTGAAAGCACTACTAAATCGTATTTTTGTTTCAAATATTGTAATGTATAAACAACTTCATCATCAGCTTTTTCTGGTACGCACATTCCCAGATATCGTATCCATATATCAAAAAAGCTCTCTGGCAATTTATATCCTAATTCTTCTTCTATAGCATTCATCATAGATTCTTTTGTGTATGTAGAATTTGTACCGTCTTCATAGTTGTCTACAGCATGCTGAATTTTTGCTTTAATCTCACTTGAATATGGTAAATTAAGCTCATCAAAAACATTTTTCAAGCAATCCCAGTATTCAGCTTTCCAATCTATTAATGTATTATCTATGTCAAAAATAATTCGTTTAATCATGGTTCCTCCAAATTTTTTAATAATGCAAATATTATCATATAAAAGAGGAAATGTAAATTGTTTATTACTAAATTGAATAAATTAATTCCACCATATTTCTTTCCCTTGTGGTTCCCAAAAATCAATTTCATATGGGATATATGTTTCTTGAATATTCATAAATATACTTCTACGTCTAGCGTCTCTTTTTATTTCAGATATAAATTGTGGCAGATTCGTTAAAGTTACTATTTTGCCCAAATTAGTTAACCTGAGTACTTCTTTTGCTTTCTTTAATACCTCTGCTTTTTCTGTTTTTGGAACCTTAATTATACCATTATTAGTTTTATATATTCCTATAACATAATTTTCTAATGTCGGAAACATATTTTGAATAAGAAATACTCCTCTTTTTCCGGCAATATTTTCAAAAAACACAAAATTGTTCGGCTCTTTTTTTATTTTATCTCTAATTCTTATATATATTTTTTGATATTTCTCATACTGTGTTGACATTGGTATAACCCAAAGTATTTCTTTTTCTTTGCTATCTCTAAAGCAAAAATATGCTGGTCTTTTATTTTCGCTTCCTTTGTTTTCCATTATGCTATATTTGATACCATACTTGTCCATAAACTCATCACAAATAAAGCATAAGTTTCCTTCTTTTAATTCCATATATTACCTCCATAAAAAAAATGGAGAAACTCAATTTACTACTGCATTTAAGTTTCTCCATCTATATATTTTTTCATAGCATATTTATACTAGCCTGCTAAGGGGCATTTGTATATCGTTTCATAGCATATTTACCCAATCGCCTACTAAGGGGCTGACATTATATTTACATATTTATTGTACCATCAGACTTTTGCTAAGTCAATAGTATTAATAAATATTCATTTATATTCTATGATATTTTGTAAAATTAATTCACAATTTATTTTCCTGAATTTGTTTCTTTATTTTCTTCGTTATTTGTTTTATTTTCGCTGTTCTCTACTGGCATGTTGCTTTCTTCTTTTTTACTGTCTTTTTTTAAGCTATCTACTACAAATATGAATTTTGTTGTTCCTTCCGCTTCTTCGTCTTTTCCTGCAAAGCTGTCATATTCGTTTGCTAGTTCTTGCAATTTTTCTACTCTTGTTTGTAGGTCTTTTACGTCTCCATTTACCATTGAGACTATTTTGTTTATTCCTTCTTCATCAAATTCAGATATTCCTTCTGCTAGTGTTTTAGCACCGTCAGATATTGTGTTTGCACCTTCTAATAATTGCTTGTTAGCACTGTTTAATTTATCACTTGATGTGTTTAATGTGCTTAAGCCTGTTTTTAACTCTTTTGATCCGCTTGCAAGTGTGCTTACTCCTGTTTGTAATTTGCTTGTTCCTTGGCTTATTGTTGATGTACCATTCTTTAATTCGTTTGATCCTGCTATTAATTCTGTTGTTCCATCTGTTATAGCATCAAATCCTGATGAAATTTCGCTTATTCCACTCTTTATGCTTGATGTAGCTTGTGTCTTTAATGTATTTAATCCAGCTTTTACGCCTTTTTCATTATCATTTATTGCATCTAATCCCGCTTCTTGTGCCTTTGTTGTTTGAGTAACTGCACTGTCTATTGCTGTTCCAATTTGTTTTGACATAGCTTGTTTTTCTGCATCTGATATTGATATACTTGAAAGTGCTTTTTGAATTGCAAGTTTTTCTTCAGTTGTTAATGTTTCATCTGCAAGAATTTCTTTTTGTACACTTGCCATTTTCTTTTCCATTGTGCTATCTATTGCAGAAGATACTGCTGAGCTTACTCCTTTTTTTAATCCTTCTGCTAATTTATTATTTGCGCTTTCTATAACTTGCTCTTTTATTGTTTCTACTTCTTGGTCTTTTCCTGCTATTATTTGGTCTATTCCAGCAGATAATGTTTTGCTACTTTCCTCTAATGAAGAAACAGCTTGCTCTTTTCCGGCAGATACTCCTGTTTGTAATGAATTTAATCCATCACTTAAATCACTTGCACCTTGATTTAATTTGCTTGCACCATTCTTTATTGTGCTTATGTTTGAATTTACAGAATCAATTCCTTCGTCTATTTTATTGTAGCTGTTTGTAGCAGTGTTTATTCCTTGATTGAAGGTTTCTAATCCATCAGCAAATTCTGTACTCTTTGAAACATATTCTTCTGTTCCGTCTTGTAAAGTCTTTGCACCCTCAACTAATTGTGTTGAAGCGGATTTTAAATCATTTATTTGGCTATAAACTTCGTCTAATTTATCCATTGCAGAAACATCAGTATCATCAAATATTTTTGGTGTTGCATATGACATTATATTTCCCATTTCGAAGTCTGTTGCTTCAAAGCTTATTTCAACTTTATTTAAATCTGATAAATCTTCGTCTTCTAATCCTAAGCTTTCTATTAGTCCTGGGCAAGCAAGACCAACAACTACTGTCTTTTGACCGTTGTCTAAAACTTTACCATTTGTAACTTCTATGTTCTTCATTTTTGTATTATCTAGCATAGTTCCAGCCATTACAACAAATGGTACATACATTTTCTCACTCTTACCATTTATATTAACAAATCTTTCTTCTTTATTTGTATATTCTATTGTTATTTTTACACTTCCACTCTTGCCAATTAATTCGTTTGGAGCAATCTCTTCTCCGTTTAATTCATATTTAATTGTACAATCTAATGGTAATTCTCTGTCTGTATTTCCTTGATAATAAATATCATTTCCAGATGTCTTCCATTCAAGCGAAGTTCCATTTTGAGAAGCTTCTTCATCTCCATTAGTATTCTTTATGTTTAACAATGTAGACATATCTTTTAATAACTCTGCATTATCAGAATTTTTTAAATGCTCACTTACTATCGTTTGGTATGAGCTACCATTTGCATTTGCTTTAGTATAAACAGTCTCATCTTTGCTATATGCAAAAACTGGAACCGCATTAATTGTTCCTAATGCTAGCACCAAAGATGAAGCAATAACCTTTGACATTATTTTTTTATTATTCATATTATTTTACTTCCTTTCTAACTTGACCCTAAAAAATTAAATTTTAACAAGGAAAACGATATTCAAAATGCAATGGCGCATACTTTGTGTATGTAACCGCATTTTAAATGTTGTTTGACTTTAGGTAAAATTGTAATTATTTAGTGGTCTAATATTTTATATCTGCATGTCTTGTTCTTTTGGTTGTTTTGCAAATAATCTTATCAAATACCATTAAGAATGCTGGTAACATTGTAATTACTACAACCATACTTATTAGAGCACCTCTTGAGATTAATGTACAAATTGAACCTATCATATCTATCTTTGATATTATTGAAACTCCACATGTTGCTGCAAAGAAGCATAACGCACTTACTATTATTGATTTTGCTGAATTTTCAAGTGCATATTTTGCAGATTCTTGTTTTGTCTTTCCGTCACATCTTGCATCTAAGTATTTATTAGTCATTAATATTGCATAATCGACTGTTGCTCCTAACTGAATTGTTCCAATTACTATAGAAGCTACGAATGGGATTGTTACATTTGCGTAACAAGTGCAAGACATATTAACAAATATTGCAAACTCTATTACGGCTATTAATATGAATGGTATCGAACCTGATTTGAATACGAATATCATTAATATAAATATTACCGCTATTGAACTTATATTTACACTGTTGAAGTCTTGGTCTGCAATCTCTACTAAGTCTTTCATAAGAGGAGCCTCTCCTGCAAGAATCCCGTCTTCATCATATTTCTTTATTATGTCATTTATCTTATTTACTAACTCATTCTCTTCATTTGTTGCAGTCTCATAGCTTGAATTAATAACAATCATTTGATACTTGTCACTCTCGAAAATACTCTTTATATCGTCATCAATCATCTCGTCTGGAACTAATCCGTTTGTAATCTTTGCCTTTGCTATTGACCATTCTACACCATCTAAGCTATCAATCTCGTCTAACATTGCCTTAACTTTTGAATCTGGCATATCTTTATTTACTAATGCAATCTGTGTAGAAACCATGTTGAAGTCATCTGCTAATGCTTTATTAGCTGGCACACTTGCTAAACTTTCTGGTAATGAACTATTAATGTTGTAATATACGTTTACATGACTGTTTCCATAAATTGCTGGAACTAATAGTATTAAGAATACTATAATTGCAGCTTTGTAATGTTTTACAACAAAATCTATCAGATGGGTAAACTCTGGTAATATAACCTTATGTGATGTTTTTTCTATTAGCTTGTCGAATACAAGTATTGTTGCAGGTAAAACTGTTACAACACAAATTAATCCAATTAAAACACCCTTTGCCATTACCAAACCTATATCTCTACCAATTGCAAGTTGCATTGTACACAATGCCAAGAAACCTGCGATTGTTGTTATAGAACTTCCTACAACAGATGAAATTGTACTCGTAATAGCTTTTTCCATAGCTTCGTATATATCTTTAGAGGTTTGTTTTTCTTTAATATAGCTGTGATACAAGAAGATTGAGAAATCCATTGTAACACCTAATTGAAGTACACTTGCAATAGCTTTTGTAATATAAGAAATCTCTCCAAACATAATGTTTGTTCCCATATTATATAAAATTGCAATTCCTATACTTCCCAACAAAAATAGAGGAACTATATAAGAATCAAGTGCTATACTTAAAACTATCATACAAAGAACAGCTGCAACTACAACATAAATTGCCATTTCAGAATTTAAAATATCCTTCATGTCATCTTCTGTCGCAGATAAACCTGCAACCGCACACTTTTCTTTTGCAATATCTCTGATGCCATCAATAGCTTTAAGAGTATCATCAGCTGCAATACCTGTTTTAAAAGTAACAAGGATTGGCGTCTTGCCCTCTGCACTAATCTTCTCTTTAACATCATCTGGAAGAGAATCAAGAGGAACCTGAGTTCCAAGAACATCGTAAACACCAACAACCTTGTCTACACATTCAATCTCCTTAATCTTATCCTCCATGCTTAAAATATCTTTAGCTCTCATATCGTCATCTACAATCAAAACTGCAAACGAACCCATGTTGAACTGTTCAGACAAAATATTTTGTCCTTGAATTGTTGCTACATCATCTGGCAAGTAAGTTAAAATATCGTAATTAATTCTTGTAGCTACCATTCCAATAGCAGATGGAATTAATAGCAAAAGCGCTACAATAATAATTGCTACTCTGTACTTACAGACGAACTTTCCAAACTTATTCATAATTTCACATTCCTTTCTTTTTCGCTTTGTATATTTGCCAGTTTCAACCTTGTTTGGTCAATTCTGACTATCAGTCACTTTTTATATTTTATGACTTTTCTGACCATTAGTCAATACAGTTCACAAAACTTTCACAATTTTATTTAATTATTTAAATTATTATGTTATAATGTTCTATTTTATTATCCATATTGTTTAGCTTTGTTTCTCCTGAATTTCAGCATTTTTCGACCATACAATAATTTTTCGCCCCAAAAGGGGCGTCCCTATTGGGCGAAGCATTTGACCAAAAGTCATTTTAGTGTTATAATCTATTTAGTTTAAATTTTATTAAGGCTTATTGCCTTAAAGAACGAAGGTTAATATGATGGATAAAAAAGAGAAAGAAAATAAATTAATGGAAAAAGCTTTAAAATTATTTACTGAAAAAGGTGTAAATAATACTTCTATTCAAGATATTGCTGATGAAGCGGGTGTTGGTAAAGGTACTTTTTACTTGTATTTTAAAGATAAATATGATATTAGAGATAAGGTTATTGCAAGTTGTTCTAATAAGCTGTTTGCCGATGCTTTAGATGCTTTAAACAATAGCTATATACAAAATTTTGAAGATCAAATTATATTTGTAATTAATCATATATTAGATGAATTAAATAAAAATAGGGTTTTGTTAAAATTAATATCCAAGAATCTATCTTTTGGATTATTTAACAACACCATATCAAATTTGTCGAATCTATCTAACATAAACAATGATACTTCGACACTATATGAAAAATTCGTAAATCGTGTAAACGAAAATAATGTTAATCTGAAGAACCCAAAGGTTACACTATTTACAATTATTGAACTTGTTAGCTCGACAGGATTTAACTCTATATTATATTCAGAGCCACTACCACTAGACGAATACAAGCCATATCTGTACTCAATTATAAGAGGAATATTAAAAGAAAATATTTAATATAGTAAAGACTAATTCCAATACGAATTAGTCTTCTTTATTGTATGTAGCATTTGGCGTATATTTTACCTTTCAAAATCATCTTTTATTATTTTTTCCATCTTTCTTGAATTATCATATTGAAGAACCTCACAATTTTTAAGTTTGTAATTATTATAATTTCCATCTTTGGGTTCACCCTCAAAATAACATCTTACATAAATACTAACTCCAGCATGAGTTACTACCAATACATCTTTTCCTACATATTTTTCACATAGTTCATCCAAAAAACTAGTTATCCTTTCTCTGAAATTAGGTAAAGATTCAATTCCTAACTTTACTTCATTTTCATCTGTAAAATCAACCATATTCTCGCATTCCGTTTTTAGTTTGCCTTCTAATTGGCCATTACATCTTTCGATTATTCTGTAATCAATATCAATCGGTTCATCTGCGATAATTTTTGCTGTCTCTAGCGCTCTTTTTAATGGGCTTGAAAATACTTTATCAAATTTAATTCCTTCTAATTTTTCTTTTGTCTTTTTTGCTTGGCTTTTTCCTTTTTCATTTAAAGGAATATCTATTCTCCCTTGAAATCTTCCTTCTAAATTCCAATCCGTTTGTCCATGTCTTACAACGTAAAGCATCTATTTTTCCTCCTTTTTTAGTTTACTATAGTTTTTATTTTATGTCAACGATTAACTAATCTTACATAATGTGTTAAAATTTTATATTGTAACATTTTTTCTTTTACCTCTCTATTATCTATTTCAGACTGTCTTCGCAATTTTTTGCTTTATAATTATTGCAAATTATGTAAATTGGTATTATAATAGATAATCGTTAAAAGGAGATAATTCCGATTGAAAAATAATTATAATTTTTGCTACGTCAAATATCATTTACAACGCAGTTACATACAACCAGTATGCGCCTTTGCCTTGTAAATTCATTTTCCTTGCAAAAATTTAATTCTTTCACAATCGATTTTGCATAAATAAGAAAGGATTGCAATTAAAAATGAATAATTACTTAGATTTAAAAAATATAAAATCTTTTTCTGAATATTCAAAATTAGAAGAAGCGGGGCAAGTCATCAGAAATGGTGGTCTCGTTCTGTTCCCTACCGAAACTGTTTATGGGCTAGGTGCAAATGGACTCAATTCAGAAGCGGTTAAGAATATTTACGTAGCTAAAGGACGTAGCTCGGATAACCCTTTAATTTTACATATTTCTGATATTGAGATGCTTGGCAAAATTGCAAAAAATAGCTCTGACGTCGAATTCAAATTGATGAATGCCTTCTGGCCAGGTCCATTCACAATAATTCTTAACAAAACTGATGCCGTGCCTTCTGTTGTTGCTGGAGGTTTAGATACTGTTGGTGTTCGTATGCCTAGTAACGAGATTGCTAAAAATTTAATAAAATATGCTGATGTTCCGATTGCTGCACCGAGTGCCAATATTTCTGGAAGACCTAGTGGTACAAATGTTGAGGATATTGACCAAGAGCTTAAAGATAGAGTTGACTATATAATTGATGGTGGAGAATGTCAGATTGGAGTTGAATCAACTGTAGTAAGGGTTATTGATGGCATTCCGCATATTCTAAGACCCGGAAAAATCACAGCCGAAGAAATTAAGGAAGTTGCTGGCAGTGTTATAATAGACAAACACATTTTAGGAAAATTAGATGCAAACGAGAAGGTTATGTCTCCAGGAATGAAATATAAGCATTACGCTCCCAACACCAAATGTGTATTAGTATACAACGATGATAAGGAAATTCTACGTGCGAATATTTGTAAAATAGTCGGAGATTGTTATACATCTAACAAAGTACCACTTGTAATGTGCTTAGATGAAAATGCAGAATTCTTAAAAAATATGTATCAAAATCTACAAATATTTAACCTTGGTTCTTCTCTTGATGAAATGTCTAAAAACATATTTACTGATTTACGAAAAGCCGATAAAACCAATGCAGATTTAATCATAATTCAAGGAGTCTCAACTGATGGATTAGGCCTTGCCATAATGAATAGATTACTTCGTGCATGTAGTTACAATATTGTAAAATAGTAGTAGTTTGATATTTTATAAAGACTCAACACGTTGTTCTTGGTCGGGGGCTCCATTCGGCCCTCAAAGGCGAGCTTCCGGTTTCGTTTTTAAAATATCAAACTACTACTATTTTTTATCAAGTTGTAATTCTTTTATAATTTCACGCTCCCATTATATTATAGCCATTATCTGCATATATCACTTGTCCTGTTATTGCATCTGACATATCACTTAGCAAAAATGTAGCTACATTTCCAACCTGTTTTGTAGTTACATTTTTGTGTAACGGTGCTTTTTCTTCCACTATTGTAAGCATTGATGAAAAGTCTTTTATTCCTTTAGCAGATAGTGTTTTTATTGGACCTGCAGATATTGCGTTTACTCGCATTTCTTCTTTTCCAAGGTTTTCCGCAAGATATCGTACATTTGCTTCTAATGCTGCCTTTGCGGCTCCCATTACATTGTAACCGTTTATTACTTTCGTAGAACCATAGTATGTTAATGTTACTATGCTAGAATGTTCATTTAACATATCTATTTCTTTAGCCGTTCTTGTAGCAAGTAGCAATGAATATGCACTAGTTTCCATAGCATGCAAATACCCGTTTTTACTTGTATATATAAAATCATTATGCAAGTCTTCCGTGTTTGCATGTGCTATTGAATGTACTATTCCATCTATTTTTCCATTTTCTTCTTTTATATTTTCAAAAACAGATTTTACCTGTTCATCATCAGAGGCATCATCTAGTGCATATATTTTACTGCCTTTAAATTCAGATACAAGCTCTTCTATTTTTTCTTTGTTGCCATCTCCTCTGTATGTAAATACCAGTTTGCCTCCATTTTCATACACTGATTGTGCGATGCCAAACGCTATACTCCATTTGTTTCTAATTCCCATTATTAATATTTTTTTGCCTTCTAGTAACATTAGCTAAACCTCCTTAAATCCGCTTATTTTTCTAAATTTTTGGTATCTTTCTTCTACAATTTCATCTTTTGTTTTACTTTTTAATTCTTGAACAGTTGTTTGTATTTCTTTCTTTATTTCTGATGCTATCATTTCAAAGTCTACACTTTGCGATGTTTTTTTACTATCTTTTATGTCCGGCTCTTTTATTATTGTTTCTATTATCCCCATATCATATAAATCGTTTGCTGTTAATTTCATTCTGTCTGCAGCTTCTTTGAACCTACTCGAATCTTTCCATAGTATGCTACTATATCCTTCTGGAGACAATATTGAATATATAGCATTTTCCAGCATTATTACCTTGTTTGCAACCCCTATTGCCAAAGCTCCTCCTGACGAACCTTCTCCAATTACAATTGCAATTACTGGTACTGTAAGTTTTGCCATTTCAAACATGGATTTTGCAATCGCCTCACCCTGTCCTCTTTGTTCCGCTTCTACACCAGGATAAGCTCCTTTTGTATCTATAAATGTAATTACTGGTCTATTAAATTTCTCAGCCTGTTTCATCATTCTTATTGCTTTTCTATAACTTTCTGGATTTGGCATTCCAAAATTTCTTTCGATATTTTCCTTGGTATTTCTGCCCTTCTGTTCTGCAATTATTGTATAATTTTGATTTTCAATCCTACCTAATCCACATACCATAGCTTTATCATCTCCATAGCATCTATCACCATGAAGCTCTATAAATTCATCAAATATTTCATTTATATAATCTAATGCTGTTTTTCTCTTTGGGTTTCTTGCAATTTCAACACGTTCCCAAGCCGTAAGCACATTTTTTTCTATTTTTTCTACCATATAAAAGCCTCTCTTCGAATTTTTTTCTGCTTAGCAATCATCTATTTAATTTTAATAGTCTGCTTAGTGTTTCTTTCATATCTTTTCTTTCTACTATTTTGTCTATAAATCCATGTTCTAACAAAAACTCTGCAGTCTGAAATCCTTCTGGCAGTTCTTCTCCAATAGTTTGTTTTATTACTCTTTGCCCTGCAAACCCAATCATAGCCCCCGGTTCAGCTAAAATTATATCTCCTAGGCTTGCAAAAGAAGCTGTAACTCCACCATATGTTGGGTCTGTTAGTACAGATATATACAACAAGCCTGCTTTGTCTAACTTTGTTAGTGCAGCAGTAGTTTTTGCCATTTGCATAAGCGATATTATTCCTTCTTGCATTCTTGCACCTCCAGAGCAACAAAATATTACAATTGGCATCTTAAATTCAATTGCCTTTTCTATACTGTATGTTATTTTTTCACCCACTACTGCACCCATGCTACCCATCAAAAAGCCACTATCCATTATGCATATTACTACATCTTCTCCATTTATCTTGCCAATTCCACAGCTTACTGCTTCCTCGAGCCTTGTTTTTTCTCTTAATGACTTTATTTTCTTTTCATAATCTTCAAGTCCTAATGGATTTGTAGTATCTATGTTTAAATTGAACCTTTTATATGTTCCTTCATCTATTATTTGCTCTAATCTTCTGCCAATATGCATTCTAAAATAATGACCACAATTAGGGCACACACTTAAATTGTTTCTCAGATTTTCCTTGTATAAAATTTCTTTGCAATTTTCACACTTTACCCATTTTCCAACTGGTATGTCAATTCTAGAATTTTTGTTATTTATTAGCTTATTTTCTCTTTTCTTTATCTGGTCTACAATCATTGCATTTTCCTCTCTTTTATGCCTTTACATTTCTTAATACAATTTTGGCAAAGTATTCTAATAAACTATGTATTGTATTTTTACTTTAATTATTCCAACTCTAAGAAATTATATTTATTTCAAGATTTTTCTTCCATCATCTTTTCTATAAAGGATGTGTCAAAGTTTCCTCTTATAAAGTCTGGATGAGTGATTATGCTATATAAAAAATCTCTATTAGTATCTATTCCATCAACTACAAGTTCTTCCAATGCTCTTTTCATTTTACTTATAGCCTCTCCTCTAGTCTGCCCATGCACAATTATTTTTGCTATCATAGAATCATAATTTGCAGGCACGGTGTAACCCGCATAAATTGCAGTATCAACACGTACACCATTCCCTCCCGGAAGGTTTATTCCAGTTATAGTTCCTGGTGAAGGTCTAAATTTTTTACTTGGATTTTCTGCATTTATTCTACACTCAATAGAGCTTCCTCTAAATTCAATATCTTTTTGCTTAAATCTTAATTTTTCTCCTGCCGCAATCTTTATTTGTTCTTTTACTATGTCTATTCCTGTACGCATTTCTGTAATAGGATGTTCTACTTGAATTCTAGTATTCATTTCCATAAAATAAAAATTCTTGTCTTTATCCACTAAAAATTCTACTGTTCCACAACTAGTATATCCAGCTGCTTTTGCAGCTTTTATTGCCGCATTTCCCATTTTATTTCTTAGCTTTTCGTCAATAGCAGTTGATGGAGTTTCTTCTATTATCTTTTGATGGTTTCTCTGAAGCGAACAATCTCTTTCTCCTAAATGAACAATGTTTCCATGTTCATCGGCTAATATTTGAATTTCAACGTGTCTAGGATTTTGAATAAATTTCTCTATGTATATTTCATCATCATTAAAAGCATTTTTTGCCTCTTGCTTAACAATATTATAATTAGTTTCTAATTCATCGAATGAATTTACTTGCCTTATTCCTTTTCCACCACCACCGGCAGAAGCTTTTAAAAGCACAGGATAGCCAATTTTTTCACACACCAGAACAGCTTCTTTCAAATTTTTTACACTGCCATCTGAGCCAGGAATTGTTGGGACTCCTTCTTGTTGCATTAATTTTTTGCTATTTGATTTATTTCCTAAAAGGTTTATTACACTAGACTTTGGGCCAATAAATTTAATATTTGATTCCTCACAAATTTTTGCAAACTCTGCATTTTCAGATAGAAATCCAAAACCAGGATGAATGCTATCTGTTTTAGTAATATTAGCAGCCTCTATTATGTTCTTAATGTTTAAGTAACTTTGTTTAGGGTTTGCTGGTCCTATACAAATAGCCTCATCTGCAAGTTTAGTGTGTAGTGCATCTTTATCAGCCTCTGAATATACAGCAACAGTTTTTATGTTCATTTCTTTGCACGCTCTTATAATACGAACTGCAATTTCTCCTCTATTAGCAATCAAAATCTTGTTCATTTTTTAAATTATTCCTAGCCTTTCTCTATTTTTAGTCTTTGTAAAATTTATAACATACTACTAGCGTTTGATTCACAACTATTTTGAGCTGTTTACATCATTTCTTAAACAACCGCAAAAGTAAACTCTCCCTTTGCAGCAAGTTTACCATCCACTGTTGCACTTCCTTCTCCGATTCCTATCGGACCTTTCTTCTTTATAATTTTTACTTCTAGTTTTAATTTATCTCCTGGCACAACCATTTTTTTAAATCTTAATCTATCAATTCCACCGAATAAAGCATTTTTTCCTTTATTCTCTTCTAGGCTTAATATTGCAACCGCACCAGTTTGAGCTAAACTCTCTGTAATTAATACACCTGGCATAATCGGATTACCTGGAAAATGTCCCTTAAAATACCATTCATTTTCATTCACATTCTTATAAGCTATAGCCATTTCTCCAGGTACAAATTCTTCAACCTCATCAATCATTAAAAATGGATCCCTTTGCGGAATTATTTTTTCTATATCTTCTTTCTCTAACATTTTTCCTCCTTTTCGACCAATAGGGACGCCCCTTTTTGGGCGAAATATTTTTAAGCAATTTCAAATAGTGGCGTGCCATATTCTACTGGTTGTCCATCTTCTACCAATATTTTTTCTATTTTGCCATTATAATCTGATTCAATTTCATTCATTAGTTTCATTGCCTCTATTATACAAAGTGTATCTCCTTTTTTTACTTCTTTTCCAACTTCAACATAAGCATTTGATGTTGGTGAAGGTTTTAGATAAAATGTTCCAACCATAGGAGATTTAACGATATTGTTTTTTTCTTTTGTTTTTTCTGGGTAATCAGTCTTTTGTCTAAAATTTTCTTCTACAATCCCTTGCAAATTTTCTATTTTTTCTTGGTTGTTATTATTTTTCTCTACAAAATAATTGTCCTTTGTTGTCTGATTGTTTTGTTTTGTCATTTTTATCTTTGTTCCATCTGCAAAATCGATGTCTATAGATGTCAACTTAGAATTTTCCATATCTTCCATTAACTGTTTTATTTTGTCATATTCCATTTTAATAATCGCACTCCTTTCTTAATTTTTAATCTTCAAACTTTTTAATTGCAATGCAGGCATTATGTCCACCAAAGCCCAATGAATTTGATAATACTATATTTAAGTTTTCTTTTTTTGAATCTCCGACAATTAAATTTAAGTCGCACTCTTCGTCTTTTTCCTTATAATTTATAGTTGGTGGAACAATTCCTTCCTCTATTGCTTTTGTACATATTATTGCCTCTACTGCACCCGCAACTCCAAGCAGATGGCCTGTGTTTCCTTTTGTTGAACTTACCATTACATCAGTATTGTTTCCAAATACTTTTTTTATTGCTAGAGTCTCTGTTAAATCATTTAAATGAGTAGATGTTCCATGTGCATTTATATAATCTACTTCATTTGCCGATATTTTGGCATCATCCAGGGCTCTTTGCATTGCACAGGCGCCTCCTTCTCCGTCAGGACATGGTGATGTTATATGATATGCATCTGTTGTTGCTCCAAAACCGATTACTTCTCCGTATATATTTGCATTTCTGCGTTTTGCATGTTCTAGTTCTTCTAGCACAACAATTCCAGCACCTTCTCCCATTACAAAACCGTTTCTTCGCTTATCAAAAGGAATGCTTGCTCTATTTTTATCTGTTTCAAATGATAATGCCTTCATATTTTCGAATCCAGCAATTCCAACCTCACATATAGCAGCCTCTGCTCCACCTGCTATAACAACATCTTCAAGTCCTAATTTGATTGTTTTATATGCTTCTCCAATCGCATGAGTTGAAGATGCACAAGCAGTTAAAATAGACATTGATTCTCCTTTAAAACCAAATTCAATTGCTATATTTCCAGCAGCCATATTCGCTATTGACATTGGAATAAACATTGGAGATACTCTTTTATTGCCTTTTTCGTTGTCTATTCTACATTGTTCTTGGATAGTAGTAAGCCCTCCAATTCCTGAACTTACAAATATTCCAACTCTATTAAAATCTGTATTTTCTTTTGAAATTTCACTAGATTTTACAGCCTCTCTTGCTGCAATTATTGCAAATTGAGAATATCTATCTAATCTTTTTGCCTGCTTTGCATCAAAATATTCAAGTGCATCGTATTTTTTTACTTCAGCAGCGAGCTTAGTTTTGAAGTTTTCTGTGTTAAATAAAGTAATTTCATCTATTCCACATTTCTGTTCCTTTATTGAATTCCAGGTGTCTTCAACATTGTTTCCAATTGGAGTTATCGCACCTAATCCTGTTATAACAACTTCCATTCCTCTCTAACCGATTTTACTCTTTACCAGCGTTTTTAATAAGACTGGTTAAGTATTTCTATTTTTGTAAAATTACATTAACATTCCACCATCTACATTAATAACTTGTCCTGTTATGTATGAGCTTTGTTCTCCTGCCAAAAATTTTACAACATTTGCTACGTCTTCCGGCGTTCCCATTCTGCGTAATGGTATATTTTTTGCAATTTCTTCTTTTACTTCTTGTTTCAAAACATCTGTCATTTGTGTTTCTATAAATCCTGGTGCTACCGCATTTACCAAAATGTTTCTACTTGCGACTTCTTTTGCCAAACTCTTTGTAAATCCTATTATTCCTGCTTTAGAAGCCGAATAGTTTGTTTGACCGGCATTTCCGCTTACTCCAACCACCGAAGAAATGTTTATAATCCTTCCACTTCTTTGTTTTATCATGTATGGTATTATGTTTTTTGTTACATTGAATGTGCCTACAAGATTAACATTTATAACATCTTCAAAATCCTCTTTTTTCATTCTCATCAATAATGCATCCTTTGTAATCCCTGCATTATTTACTAAAACGTCAATCTTTCCAAATTCATTTATAATCTGGTTTACCATATTTGCAGTATCATCAAAAATTGATACATCACCTTTTACTGGCAAGCATCTTACATTTAACTCTTTTATTTGCTTCTTTATATTTTCTAAATCTTCATTTTCTTTTCTGTAATTAAATGCAATGTCATAACCATCTTTTGCAAATTCTATTGCAATTTGCTTTCCAATCCCTCTGGTTGCTCCTGTTATAAATGCTACTTTAGCCATTTTATTTAACCTCCTTAATTACTTGCTCTAAGCTTGGTACATCATTTATGTTCATTATTTTTACATTTTCAAACTTCATTCTTTTTACGAAACCACTTAAAGTTTTTCCTGGGCCAATTTCTATGAATGTGTCTACCCCACTTTCATACATTGTTTTTAAGCATTCCGTAAACCTTACCGGATTCATTATATGTTTTGCCAAAATTTCAGATATATTGTCCTTTTCTTCATAATACTTTCCATCTAAATTCTTTATTACTATAGAATTTTTCGAGTTTATACTTATCTTATCTAATTCCATCTTCAATTCTCTTGAACACTCACCTAATTTTTCTGTATGAAATGGTCCTGAAGTGTTAAGCAGACTTACCTTCTTAGCTCCTGCTTTTGTTGCCTCTTCTCCAGCATTTAACACAGCCTGTTCTTCACCAGAAACCACAACTTGTCCAAGTGTATTATAATTTGCTGGCTTTACAAAACCAGATGAAATATTTTTGCAAATTTCTTCTACAGTTGCTTCATCTAGGCCGAGTATTGCAGCCATTTTCCAATTTCCTGTCGGAGTAAAATTTTGCATTATTTTCCCTCTTTTAGAAACTATATTTATTCCATCTTCTATATTAAAAACACCATCTTCTATTAAAGCTGTATATTCTCCAAGGCTTAGTCCTGCCATCGCATCTGGTACAATTCCATTTTTCTTTAATATTTGCGATATTCCTAAACATTCTATTAAAATGGCAAGTTGTGTATTTTGAGTCTTATTAAGTTCAACATCTGGGCCAGCAAAACTAATTTTAGCAATATCTATTCCAGTTATTTTTTCTGCGTATTCATATAATTTTTTTATTTCTATAAAATTTTCATACAGGTCTTTGCCCATTCCAACAGATTGTGAACCTTGCCCAGAAAATAAAAATCCAATTTTCATAGTTTATCTTGCTCCTTTCTTACAATTTGACTGAAAAATTTGTAAATATTTTTCAGCCATTATTCATCTACTAGCACTGCATATGTTGATGTGCTATTTAGTCTTCGTTCTTTGAAATCCTTGTCTCTAGCATTTTTTCAAATCTATTACAAAATTTTGATATTATTTTTTCTCTATCAATGTCGATTCCAGTTTCTTTTTTTATTGATGTTGCAATCTGCTTTATATCTTCTGAAAAGTGTATTTTGCAAGTATTTATTCCTATTCCAATAACTAAAAATTTAGTTATTCCATTCTCAACTTTAGATTGTGTTAATATTCCTCCAACTTTTTTGTCGTTAAGCATTAGGTCGTTTGGATGCTTGATTGTAAGTTTTACTTTATACAAATCTTCAAATATTTTCTGTAGTATTGTGGCCATGTCTATTGTTATTCCTTCTAATCTCTCTGGTTTGTCATCTATCTTTACATAGAAAGAAAATGCAATATTTTCAGTTTCGTCTGTGTGCCATACTCTTCCGTGAGTTCCCTGCCCATTGGTTTGAATGTTACTCATCACAAGCATTCCGTCTGTTATGTTTTTTGACTCTATGAGCCTCCAAATTTCACTTTGTGTGGAGTCAATTTTCTCATAATACTTAAAATTTTGTCCCAATTTATTGGTTTTCAGATTTATTAATTTCATCCAAATTTGCCTGCCTCTTTATCTTATTCGTTGTCGTTTTTATTAATGGTTCTTCCGTCAAAATTATACCTCTAATTGCTTTATATTTTGGCATTTGTGTGTTAATTATCTTTATCTTTCCTGCTAATGTTTTTCGTATTTCTTCATCAGTAGTTGCTCCATAAACATCTTTTAAAATCTCTCTGTCAAATACTATTTTTACATTTATCTTAATATCATTTTTATCACTACTTTGTTGCTTTCCAAATATAAAAGATTCTTTTACGCCTTCTATCTTGTTTACCAAACATTCCATTTCTTCTGGGAATATATTCTTACCATTTTTTAGTACTATTACGCTTTTCTTTCTACCACAGATAAATATGTAACCTTCGTCATCTATTTTAGCTAAATCTCCGGTATGGAACCATTCTCCCTCGAAAGCATCCTTAGTAGCTTGTTCATCATTGTAATAACATAATGCAACATTTGGTCCCTTTACCAACAATTCTCCCATTCCATCTTTATCTGTATTTGCAAGTTTAACCTCTATACCTGGAATAGCCTTACCAATCGATCCAGTTCTGTACTCTTTATTCGTTCCAACAGCCACTACCGGAGACGTTTCCGTTAAGCCATATCCTTGCACAATATTTATTCCAAGTAATCTGTACCTTGCTTCTATTTCAGAATCTAAAGCTGCTGCTCCACTTATAAATAATTTAATATTTCCGCCTATTAGATTGTGAATTTCCTTAAAAGCCTGTTTTCTTTCTTCCATTGATGAATTTTTATATTCTTCTTTTCTTAATATTTCTTCTAATTTTCCTTGCTTTTCTAAATTCTTTCTAATCATCATAAAAATTCTCTCATAAATTCCTGGAACACAAGACATAACTGTAACCTTATATTCATTTAAATTTTCTACAACATGCCTTACTCCATCGCAGAAAACTGTTTGAGCACCTTTATAAAGCGAAAATAAAAAACCTACGGTGCATTCAAAAACATGATGAATTGGCAATATTGAAAGTATAGTATCTGTTGAATTTACATCTAGAACACTTCCAATTGCCATCAAATTAGAACTTATATTTTTATGTGATAACGCAACCACCTTTGAATTTGATGTAGTTCCTGAAGTAAATAACATTATACTCATCTCATCAGCATTTATCTTTGCATCTATAAACTCTTTATTACCTTGTTTTACCAGCTCTTTACCTTGTTTTATCAATTCTTGCATTGAATAAATTCCGTCTGTATTTTCTAAATTGTCCATTGATATTAGGTGTTTTAATTTATTCTCTGGGCTACTTTTTATTCTTGTTAGTATTTCCTCATATTTATTAGAATAGAAAATAGCTTCAATCTGAGAGCGTTCTATCAAATTTTCAAGTTCATTTTCTGGAAGTGCCTTATCTAATGGTACAACTGTTCCTGTTACACAAACTACCGAAAGATACTCTATCTCCCACTCATATCTATTTTCTCCTATTATTGCTATTCTTTTGCCTTTAAGCCCTATATCTATTAATGCTGTTCCTAGAGCATCTATCATATTTCTAACTTCTTTATGTGTTATAACCTTATAATTTGGTTGTATATTCTCATCTTTTTGCTTTATTTTATATGCCGGTTTATCTCCATATAATTCTTTTGTTTTGTTCAGCATATCCTTTAAGTCTGTAATTTCTATTGTTTCATATAATTTTTCTGACATATATTCCTCCTTTGAATTTGCAATATTTTTATACCACAAATTGTAGTAAATGTCCTTAGACTGAAAGGTCAGTTCAAATTTATTATTTGGGCAATTTCTGCAAAAAAAGACTCTGAATCCGTGTTGTTCCGTTTTATTTGAACAACTTTAAGTTTCAGAATCTTCTCTTTTATTCTTAATTTGCAAGCATCAAATTTAATCTTTTTATTATTTCTTTTCTCTGTACCAATTTTGAATTTTTGTATATATTATTCTTTATTTCATATCCAAATTTGTCTCTTATGAATTTATCAGTATTCTCGTTAGGAGAAAATAGAATTGAATATCCGCCTATCGTATCGATTATGTTTATTATCAAACAGTCATACTTAAATTTATCAATTAAATAATTGCAAACAGCCATCAATTCTTCCTTATTGTCTGCGATAAACTTTTCTGCATCAACTATTTCTAGCTGGCCAACAGTCATTCTAATATCCCCACACTCTAGAGGAATTTCTGCTTCTACCTCATTTTTTAGAGATGATTTAAATACGGACTTGGCTCTAAATATTTCTTCTATTTTCTCTTTGCTTATTTCCTTGCATTGTTCTTCCAGCCATTTCGCAACTTCTATGTCTCTTTGTGATGTGTTAGAAGATTTTAAAGCAAAAGAATTTGACATTATTCCGTAATATAAAAGTATTGCGGAATTTCTAGAAATAGGTATGTGGTTTTGTCTAAATCTATCGGCAACTAAAGTAGCTGCAGCACCAATTTCTTCAATCTCAAATATCACATTTTCAGGCAATTTTTCTCTAATTCTATGATGGTCTATTATTTCAACAACTCTACTTGCATCTACAAATGGTGCAAGTCTTGGATTGTTTGTATCCACCAATACGATATTTGCATCTTTTTCAATTTCGTCTACTGAATCCAATTCTATTCCAAACATATCACATACAATATGTGGCTCAGTTTTGATATTTTCACGAACATAATATCTGCTTTCTTTGCCTGTTTTATTAAGATATTCTGAGTATGCATACATTGAAGATATTCCATCTAAGTCCGGATGTTCGTATGATGTTACAATATATTTTTCCATTTATATACCTAAGCCCCAATATTGTGTAATATTGAGGCTTTCCTTTCTTCTATAATTTATAGTTTTACTGTAAATTTTCAATTAATTTTTTACTAATTGGCTAATCCTT
This sequence comes from uncultured Clostridia bacterium, assembly GCA_934131055.1. Taxonomy (GTDB): domain Bacteria; phylum Bacillota; class Clostridia; order TANB77; family CAG-508; genus CAG-245. Next base: position 28,327 of record CAKOZB010000001.1, read on the forward strand.
TTCTAAATTTGTTCTAATCTCTTTATTGTGTCTTCTAGCATTTCTTTGTATTTTTGCATTTTTTCTTTTTCCTCTTGAACTTTAGCCTCTGGAGCCTTGTTTATAAATCCAGGATTTGAAAGCATTTTTGTACTTCTTGCAACCTCTGCTTCAAGTCTTGTTTTTTCAGCCTCTAGCTTTGCCCTTTCCTCAGCTAAATCAACTAATTCTTCTGATGGAATGAATGCTTTTATTCCGTCTGCAAGCAATGTTACAACATGTTTTGGTATGTTTGTTTCATCTTTTTCTATCTCAATCTTAGAAGCAAATCCAAGTTTTTCAAGCCATGATTTAGAATTTTCTATTAATGTCTTGTATTCATCATCATCTATTACAAAAATTAATTCAGATTTCTTAGATGGATGAACATTCATGTTTGTTCTTGTATTTCTAATTTGAATTATTATTTTTTTGATTTCTTCTAGATGATATTCTTCTTTCTCAAACTCATATTCCTCGCAATATGTTGGCCAAGCCGAAATCATTATGCTCTCGTCATTTGTATATAGCTCATCATATATTTTCTCAGTTATGAATGGCATAATTGGGTGTAATAATTTTAATATATCTCCTAATACCTTGTTTAGAACTTTTTGAGCTGTTATTCTTGATTCTACAGCTTTTTCATCTGTATTCTCTTTGTTATATAAACGAGGTTTTACAATTTCAATATACCAATCGCAGAATTCATTCCATGTGAAATCGTATATTTTTTGAGCATATACTCCCATGTCGAAATTCTCTAGATTTGCTGTAGCTTCTTTTATTAGTGTATTTAATTTAGACAAAATCCATTTATCTTCGTACTCTAATTTTGAAACATCTATATCCATTATTGATGATTGTACATTTTCTTCTCCGTCCCCAGATTGTACAATGTTCATAAGAACGAATTTTGATGCGTTCCATAGTTTGTTTGCAAAGTTTGAAGCTGATTCTAGTTTTTCTGGCATGTATCTTATGTCATTTCCTGGTGTTATTCCCATTATTAATGATAGACGTAAGGCGTCTGTTCCATATTTGTCTATTATTTCTAATGGATCTATTCCATTTCCTAAACTCTTAGACATTTTTCTGCCTTGAGCGTCTCTTACAATTCCATGTATTAATACATCTTTAAATGGCACTTCTCCTGTGTGTTCTATTCCCGAGAACATCATTCTTATTACCCAGAAGAATATTATGTCATATCCTGTTACTAATGTTGAAGTTGGATAGAAGTATTTGAAGTCTTCTGTTTGTTCTGGCCAACCAAGTGTTGAGAATGGCCATAATGCAGAGCTGAACCAAGTATCTAATGTATCTTCATCTTGATGCAAGTGTGTGCTTCCACATTTATCGCATTTTGCTGGCATTTCTTTTCCAACCATTATTTCCCCGCAGTCATCACAGTAATATGCAGGTATTCTATGTCCCCACCATAATTGTCTTGATATACACCAATCTTTGATATTTTCTAACCAATTGAAATATGTTTTATCAAATCTTTCTGGTATAAATTTTGTTTTTCCACTCTTTACGGCTTCTATTGCTGGTTTTGCAAGTGGTTCCATTTTTACAAACCATTGTTTCGAAATCATTGGCTCTATTGTTTGATGGCATCTATAACATTTTCCTACATCATGTGTGTAGTCTTCTATTTTTATTAGCGCACCAATTTCTTGCAATTTTTCTACTATACGTTTTCTTGCTTCATATATATCTAATCCAGCAAATTCAGGAACTATATCATTCATTATTCCATTTTCATCAAATACTTTTATCATTTCTAGATTATTATCTAATCCTGCTTGATAATCGTTTACGTCATGTGCAGGAGTAAGCTTTACCGCACCTGTTCCGAACTCTGTCTCAACAAAATCTGCTGCAATTATTGGAATTTCTCTTCCTACTATTGGAAGCACAACTGTCTTTCCAATGTAAGCCTTATATCTTTCATCATTTGGATTTACTGCAACACCAGTGTCTCCAAGCATTGTTTCTGGTCTTGTTGTGGCAACTATTAAATATTTTCCTTCTTCTCCTTTTATTGGATATTTAATATGCCACAAATGAGTTGGTTCTTGCTCGTATTCAACTTCCGAATCTGAAATTGATGTATGGCAAGTTGGGCACCAGTTTATCATTCTTTCGCCTCTATATATTAAACCTTTATTGTACAAATTGATAAATACAGTTTGAACAGCATTAGAAAGACCTTCGTCTAGAGTAAACCTTTCTCTTGACCAGTCGCATGAACTGCCAAGTTTTCTAATTTGCTTTGTAATTATTCCGCCGTACTCCTTTTTCCAGTCCCAAGCTCTTTTTAAGAATTCTTCTCTACCTAAATCTTCCTTAGTAATTCCTTCTTCTTTTAATTTGGCAACAATCTTAGCCTCTGTTGCAATAGAAGCGTGGTCTGTTCCTGGAACCCAAAGAGCATTATATCCAGCCATTCTCTTATATCTAATTAATATATCTTGCAAAGTCTCATCTAAAGCATGTCCCATGTGTAATCTACCAGTAATGTTTGGTGGTGGAATTACTATTGTATATGGCTTTTTAGACTTGTCATTGCTAGGTTTAAAATAGCCTTTCTTCTCCCAATTCTCATAAATTTCATCTTCAAAATCTTTTGGATTAAATTTTCCTTCTAGTTCGTGTTTACTCATAAAACATCATCCCTTCTTTAAATATTTTGTTTTTTGTTGCAGTAGCATTTTTCATATAAAACAAAAAATCGCCACTTAACTTAAATTTAGTTAAGGGCAAGAATATTTCTCGCGGTACCACCTTATTTGTATACTTTCTATAAAATATACATCTCATTTGTTTTGTAACGTAAACTACACGGATATATTTACTATTATTTCTATATATCAGCTCCCAAGCTACATTCAGTTTAACTTTCTATAAGAAGATCTCAGCATTTTTCTTCATTTCTCTGGATAGATGTTCCAAACTTACTCCTCTTGTTCTTCGCTTTTAATTATTATGTTACTATAATAACATATTTTATACAGAAAAATCAATAGAATTAAATAAATTCCATTGATTTTATTAGTTTCCTTATATATTAATATAACACTTTTCCTTTATAAATTTTTTTATTTTCTTTTCATCTTTTCCTTCGTAATATGGAATAAGTAAATTTTTAAATTCTTCTGTTAGTTCTGCCGGAATTGCTATAATACCTTTTCCTTTTGAAATTAAATAGTGGTTACTAAAAATTACTGCTGTTCTTTTATTTCCATCAATAAATATTTGCTTTTTCATTGTATATAGTATAAGCTCTATTGCTCTATCTATATCATCCATTTTATCATTAAAAATTTTTTCTAATTCTTCTTTTATAACACTTTCGATTGGTAATTCTGGTTTCCATGTTGTTCCTCCTATTGTAACAGGAACACTTCTAACTTTTCCCGCTGAATAGTAAAAACCTTCTTCTACCATTTTATTTATTTCACATAATAACGCAAAATTGGTATCACTTAATATAACATTTTTGTTTAATA
>CAKOZB010000002.1 GCA_934131055.1 uncultured Clostridia bacterium
TTATTATATCTTGCAAATGATTTTTCGCAGTTTGTACTCGTTCGTTTTCTGCATTTATTGTATTTTTTTGATTTGTCAGTTCATTTATTTTAGCAATATTATCTTTTCTATTTTTTTCTCTTATCTCAAGTCTATTCTTTGTTTCTTCTTCATTCTTCATAGAATTTTGAAGTTCTTGTAAAATCTGTTTCTGCTGTTCTAATTCTTTTAGTTCAGATAAAATTTGTTCTTTTTCCGCATCTATTTCATATTTTCTACTTCTGTATCTTTCTGTTTCAACTATTTTATTGTTTATTTCAACAATTTCTTTTTCTATTATATTTACAGGTTTTTGGCTAGTTTTATTTGTTCCAATTTCGTCTCTTATTTTTTCTTGTAATTTTATTAATGCTTTTTTATAAGACACGTTATCTTCACCAGTTCCAGCTAAATTGGCTATTTTTTGTATTAGCATGTTTTGATTTTTCTCATCTAGTCGTACTTCTTCTTGTGTTGAAACAACTGTTGATAAATACATTTGTTTATCTATTCCCATTTGTTCTATAAAAAATTTGCTGCCATCTTTTTTGTCTGTTTCAAACCTATCCGATATATCTTCTAATTTATCATTATATATTTTAGGATTTTTCTTGTTAAAATCTCTGAATATCTCGTATTTTTCTCCATTTTCAAGTTTATAAGATATTCTTCCAGAGAATTCGTTACTATTCCATGGTTTGTATTTTTCATAGTCCGAAAGAGCTTTTCCATCTTTGTTTCTTGATATTCCATAAAAAATGCTAATTATATAGTTTAATAGTGTTGATTTTCCACTCTCGTTTGCTCCATGAATTATGTTTATGCCTTCTTCTAAATTTATGTCTTTGTTTTCTATGTTTCCATATGCATTAACTTTTATATTTTTTATCTTCAAATTTTTTCACCTCTTATTTACTAAGTACGTCCATTCCTATATCAAATGCACTTATTAATCGATTTTTTTCTTGTTCATCTTCTGTGTTTTGTATCTTTTCTAGAATTCTTTTTGCGAATAATCCTTTCAAACTTACTTGACTTGCTATTTCTTCAATTTCATATTTTGCTTGTGTGTGATTTCTTATTCTTATAATATTTTCAATGTTTATCAACTCTAAAATTTTATTTTCATCAATATTAAAACTGCATTTGCCGACTAAAATTATTTTATAAAATTTATTATCATCAAATTGTGTATTATTTATTTTTTCTATTAATTCTTCTTCTGAATTTATTTCACTCGTATCTAAACTGTATTCAGCGAATGTTTTTGCAGATGTTTTAATAAATTTTAGTTTTAATTCTTTATTTTCCTCGTCTATATTTCCTGCTATAAATCCTCTGTCTCCTAGTTCATCAAAACCAAGTGAAATAGGTGAACCTGGATATACGATATTTTTTCCTACATAATCAGGCTTGTGTATATGACCTAGTGCAACATAATCAAAGCCTAGCTCTCTTAGTTCTCTTGTTGTTAAAGGATTATACTCTCTATTTTCTTCTGTACCACTATCAAGACTTCCATGTGTTATTAAAATATTTATTTTTTGCTTATTTTTTATATGTATTTGATTACATTCGCTAGGCATGTAAAAATCATTAAATCCATAACCATATATGTCCACATTTTCATCTTCTACTACTTCTATTTCATTAGTAAATATGTGTACATTTTCATTCCATTTAAATTGTTTATAAAATGAATTTTTTATGTAAGGATCATGGTTTCCTGGTGTTATAAATATTTTTGTATTTGGAATTTCAGTAAGCAATTGGTTTACATATTCTATGGTGCTTTTCTTTATGTAATCTTGTTCATATAGGTCACCCGCAATAAAAAAATATGGAATATTATTTGCTTTTATGTATTCCACCATCTCTTTCATTACTTTCCTTTGTTCTAATCTTCTCTCTTGTGCAAACTTTCCCTTTCCTGCTAATGTTGCAAAAGGACTATCAAAATGTATATCTGCTGTATGTATAAATTTCATAATTAATCACTTTCCTCTCTCAAGGTCATAAAAAATTAGATAGAATGTATATCCAATTTTTCAACTCACACTAATTTTATACCATAACCTCTAAATTAAGTCAATAGTTTTTAAAACATTTGTTCTCTAATTTGTAAGACATTTTTCGACACAAAAAAGCACTAAATTTAATTAGTGCTTTTAATAAAAATTATTAGTTATCTTTCTTGCTAGTATCTACCGAACCAAATAATTCGTCAAATTTTGCTTCTAGCTCTTCTTGTAAATCTTTTGAAAATAATTCGTCTTCTCTAGTATTATCTTCCATTGGAAGCACTGGTGCTTCTTCCTGTTTTTTTGCACTCTCACCCGCTTTTGGTTGAGCCTGTGGTGTTGGAGGTGTTATTGGCTTTACATCATCTTCAAATAAGTCATCCAAAGATTCAACTTTTAAATCTTGTTCCGGCTTATCTGTTGCATCTGTATAAGGATTTTGTGGATTAAATTTTCTCCATTCTCCCCTTACTCCAGAATCAAAGTTGTTATGGTCTAATCTATTCTGATTTAATCTTCTGTTCATATTTTGATTTCTAAAATAGTAAAACTTATTTGCTTTTATTGGTTTTAAACCTTTTTCAAATATTATACATAACTCATTGTCCATTCTTCTTAACTCGTCTGGTGTCATTAGAGCTCTTCCCATTATTTGATCAGATGTACTATAACCTTGTTTTGAAAAATTTTTATCTCTATTTGTAGATTTTGTGTCCCTTGCAATTGTTGTTTCTCCTAATTGCTTTGAGAAATATTCAACTGTTTTAAATGAGTTACTTCCTAAGAATACGTGTGTATCACAGTTACCCATTATAGTCTCGTATGATTTTTCATAAACTGCTTCTAACTGATCTAAATTCTGCAATATAACACTAAATGAAATTCCTCTACTTCTACTTGTTGATATTTTTTTATCAAAGTCTGGTATTTGACCAATGTTTGCAAACTCATCTAATATAAAATATGTGCGTTCTTTTAATTTTCCACCATTCATATCAGCATAATTATACAACTGTTGTATCATTTGTGCAAAGAATATTGTTAATAAAAAATTATACGCTGTATGAGTATCTGAAGAAATTACATATACTGCTGTTTTATGGTTTGCTATATCTTCAAAATTTATTGTATTTGTTGAAGTTACATTTGCAATTTCTTGTGAATCGAATTTCCCAAGTTTAGATTGCAAAGTACTTAATATTGAACTGTATGTTTTTTCTGAACCTGCAACAACTTCTACAGATTGGAAGTTTGTTCTAGCCGGATGACTTAATGGCAATTCACTCATTAATTCCCTTAATAAATTTGTTCCATTACTACTAGCTGCCGCTCTAACCATTTCTGCACATGATGTTAAGTTTATTTCTTCTTTTGGCCTTTTCTCTAATAAATAATATATTAAAGATTTTAACAGCATTTCTGCGTTATTATCCCAGAAAGGGTCAGAACCTTTTCCATCCGAGTCTTGACCTTTTATAATTGTGTTTGCGATTACGTCTACATCAATCTCGCTTTGTATGTGCATTAATGGGTTATATCCATCACTATTTTCCGGATTAACAAGGTTTAAAACTTTTATGTCATATCCATTTGCTTTTAAATAACCTGCCGTCTTGTCATACAATTCGCCTTTAGGGTCTGTAAATACATATGACCCCAACATCTGATATGCGTTTGGAATTGAATATGATGCTGATTTACCAGAACCAGAACCACCTACTACCAATACATTTACGTTTCCTAATTTATCTAATGGCAAATAATTATCTTCAGCAAGGATTATACCTTTATTTTTATTTAAAATTTTGTATTGTTCTCCACCTTCACACCAGTCACTAGAACCATTTTCTATATCTTCATAATTGTTCTTTGGTTTTGACTTAATGATTCCAATTGCAGTAACAACTAGACACAAAATTGTAAGCCATAATGTTCCTTTTCCGAAGGCACTTACTGCTCCAGCACTTCCAATTCTAGTTATTGCTGTAAAACTAGAAACTTCTTTTCCTAAATTTTCTATAAAAAAAGCCAAGTCGAATTTGCCCTGCACAGAACTTTCTGCTATTGCAACCGACATAGGCGCAATCAATACTATCTCTAGTACAATCCAAAGTACTAGAAATAGTATTAAATATTTTTTATTCTTTTCAAAAGCTTTTTTCATTTTATTCATATGTTCTTCACCTTTATTATTTTTCTTCTCTCTCTATAGCTTTTTTAACACTCTGTTCTCTCTCTTCTTGCAATGCAATTCTAATGCTACGATTTGGATCTTTAAGCTCTTTTAAATAGTCGCTTAGTAATTTCATTTCTTTTGGTGGAATATCAAAATTTTTTTCTCTTTCATTTAAATATAATGTTCCACAACCCAAATCATATTCTGAACCTCCATTTGTAGATTCTTTTACTTCTTCACTCATTTAAGATCCCCCTTAATTATTTTTTTCTCTTACTTCAAAAACAAAATAAGACTTATATGGTTTCAATTTACATTGTCCTCTAACTTCATTTGTATCTTTATCAAAATAAACTACTGGTTTTACTTCTTCTGTTGTTTCAGGATCTATTATTGTAATAGGTCTTTGAAAGTTTGGCGTATATTTTACATCTTTATATTCTGTTTCTTGTTCAGAATATATCGTATCAAATTTTACAGGAACAGGTCTTTTTGAAATTCTAACTTCATCTTTATTTAGTAATCCCATGTTAACAACAACTCTATCTTGTCCAAAAGATAGAATTATTAATTGGTTTCCTTCATCTTTAGGTGCATCAACAAAAAAAGTTTTTCTTTTATTTAGCCCTACTAATTCTTCTCTACATTTTAGTCTCTCCAATGTAAATTTTGGTGTATTTTCTTCCATCAAACCTTCTGTTTTATTAATTTGATAAATTACTGTGTTTACATTTTGTGGATCTGTTATACTAAAATGTTTTCCCTGTACTTGGTCCATATATTACACCTCTTTCTATATGAAACTTCTTCCATATTTTTTCTTCTGCATACTCTTATATTATAACTTGTTTTAAAGAATATGTCAATATTTTTATGTTACCTTTTTATGTGTTGTTTTATATTTCACGTGGATTAAATTTTGAAACTTTCTTTAATTGCCTATAAATTTCCTTTTCTTTTTCGGATATATTCTTAGGTATCATTATTTTTATTTTTATAATAAATTTTCCTCTTCCGCCTTTATTGTCTTTATATCCTTTATTTTCTATGCAGATTTCTTCGCCTGTCTCTATTCCTTGTGGTATATAAACTCCAATAGTTTCGTCTATTGCGTTAACTTCTACTTTTGCACCTAAAACTGCTTCCCAAGGGCTTATGTTTAGCTCTGTATAAATGTCAGAGCCAACTAATTTGTATTGTTTGTCCTCTGCAACATTTATTTTTATTAATAAGTCTCCATTTTTTCCACCATTTTCACCGGGTTTTCCTTGACCTATTAATCTAACTTTTTCTCCGTTTCTAATTCCGGCAGGAATATTTATTTCAAAGTTTTTCATTTTACCATTAATTGTACGTAGAGAAATTTTCTTGGTTTGACCAAAAAAGCCTTCATATATTGTTATTGGTATTTCGGTTTCAACATCTTCACCTTGAACTGGTACTTTTGATTTTCTTTGTTTTGCTGGTTCTTTTTCATCATTATTGTGGTTTAGCCCAAATAATACGTTTAAAATTTCACTTCTTGTAGCTGTCTTTTTTGCTTCTTGTTGTTTTGCAACTTTGTTCTTTTTTCTTCCTATACGAGAATACCACATTCTATCATATTTTCTTCTTGTATTTGCATCAGATAAATTCTTATACGCTTCGTTTATATCTTTCAAACGCTCTTCATATCTGTTATCTCCAGCATTTAAGTCTGGATGATATTTTTTTGCTTGTTCTCTATATGCTATTTTTATTTCTTCTACACTAACTTTATTTGTTTCTAATCCTAGTATTTTGTAATAGTCTTTGAAAATCATTTGATATCCCCCCGCCTCATGGTGTTTGCATTATATCATACTTTGTTGAGGTTTAAAAGGTTTTTAGCAACATTTATTACAGTTTTTTTACAAAAGTTTCTAATTTGTTTCAAAATTTTTTTACATTCTTTCCATTAGTAATTTATTTCTTGTTTTGACTATTGTTGGATGCATTAGCTTTTCTTTTTTTACTAGCTTTTCAATACTTGCATCTATTATAAACAAAACGGCTCCATCTAAATCTTTTCTTGCAAGTTCACGTTCAGCATCTAAATCAAATTTCTCCGATTTTCTGTTTCTTTCTATTTTATCTGACACGTATATTATTTTTGCTAGCTCGTCCATGTTCGGACTTGTTTCTGTGTGATATTCTATTGCTTTTTGTATTTGCTCGCTTACATCATATAGCGTTTTTGCAATGTGTGCACCTATTTTTCCATGTAATAATGAAACATTAATTTTTTCTACATCATCAATTGCTATATTATTTTTTTCAACATATTCTAAACTTTCCTCTTTTGTCATTTCCTTTGCTATATCATGAAGTAACCCTGCAATTCTGGCACTCTCAACATTTACATTGTATACTTTAGCAAGCTCTTCTGCCATTTCCATTACTCCTAATGAATGTATGTATCTGTATTCAGTTAAATTTTCTTTTAGATCACTTTTTATTCTTTCAATTAGTTCCATTTTCTTTTCCCTTCTTTTCAGCACCAATCAAGTTGAACAAGAACAAATTTTATAGTTCTTGTTCAATCAATCTATCTAGCAATTCTGAGTATGTCAATCCACAATTTTCCCACAATTTTGGGTACATGCTTATGTTTGTGAAACCTGGCATTGTGTTTATTTCATTTAAGTAAATTTCATCTGTTTCTTTATCTACAAAGAAATCGACCCTTGCCAAACCACTTCCTTTTACTGCTTTAAATGCTTTTATTGCAGTTTCTCTTATTTTTTCTGAAATCTCTTTTGAAACGTCTGCCGGAATTATTGTTTTAGACTCTGCATTTTTATATTTTGAATCATAATCATAAAATTCGTCTGCTGATAAAATTTGACCCACACAACTTGCTTCTACATTGTCTATTCCAAGTACAGCACATTCAATCTCTTTTCCATTTATTCCTTGTTCAATTAATATTTCAGTGTCATATTTTGCTGCTTCTTGTATACTATTTTTTAGTTCTTCATCATTTTCAGCTTTACTTACACCTACTGATGAACCAGAATTTGATGGTTTTACGAACACTGGATATTTTAATTTTTTATTTACTATGTCGCATATTCCTTCTAGATTTGTTGAAATATTATTTAATTCTTCGTCTACATATGTATAGCCATTTTTAGCGTTTATAACAACTGCTTTTGCTTGATTTATATGTGCTTTTTCGAATATCATTTTTGCATATACTTTATCCATACAAATTCCAGAAGCTAGTACTTTACATCCAACATATGGAACTTTTAGCAATTCTAATAAACCTTGAATAGTTCCATCTTCCCCATACAAGCCATGTAGAACTGGAAAGATTATATCTTGTTTCTTTAATATTTCAAACTCATTTGATATTTTCTCTAGTTCTTTAGGCTGTTCTCCTATTTCAAATATTTCTATATCTTGTACTGGCTTCATATAATGAAACCATTCTCCTTTTTTTGATATATAAATAGGATAAATTTCATATTTTTCTTTATTTAAATTTTTTATTACAGAGCTGCCAGACACAACAGATACATCGTGCTCTGTAGATTGCCCGCCAAATATTACTCCAACTTTTATTTTTTCCATAGTTTTCTCTCCTCGTTTTTAATGTTGTAGTAAACTTGCTACAATTTCTTTAAAATTCATTGAATTTGATGCTTTTATTAAGGCTACATCATCAACAGCTATTATTTTTTTCAACTTTTCTGTTGCTTCATTGTTATTATCAAAAGTGTATACATGTTCTATTCCATTATCTTTTGCAACTCTTGCAATGTTTTCAGCTTCTTTTCCAACAGTGATTAATATGTCTATTTTATTTTTTGCAACTTCAAGTCCAACTTTTTCATGTAATTCTTTTGAATATTCTCCAAGTTCAAGCATATCTCCTAACACGGCAATTTTTCTCTTACCTTCTATGTTTTTTAAATATTCTATTGCAGATTTCATCGAATCATAATTTGCATTATAACAGTCATTTATTATTGTATAACCTTGCTCTGTTTTTTGAATATCCAGTCTCATTTTGCTAAGTTCAAACTTTTTTATTCCTTCTTTAATTTCAGCAAGTGGAATGTTTAATAATTTGCCCACACTAATAGCAGCCAAGCTATTGTATACAAAAGCTTCTCCTCCAACAGGTACATCAATTTTCTCATTATCTGGTTTTAACACAAATTTACTACCTGTTTCATTATATTCCATATTTTCAGCCATATTCGAACTATCATTGTTAATTCCATATGTAACAACTTGATATTGATTATTTTCTAAATACCATTTATGTAATAAATCGTTATCATTATTTATTACAGCTGTTCCGCCTTGTTGTAAGCCTTCAAGTATTTCTAATTTAGCCTTTAAAATGTTTTCTCTTGAACCTAAATTTCCAATATGAGCTGTACCAACATTTGTAATAACCGCAATAGTTGGTTTTGCAATGGCTGTCAATTTACTAAGCTCTCCAAAATGGTTCATTCCCATTTCTACTACAAGAGCCTCGTGGTCTCTTAATCCTAAAATTGTCATTGGCATTCCTATATGATTGTTCATATTCCCTTGCGTTTTTAATGCATTATATTTTTGTGAAACAACACTGTATATGATATCCTTTGTGCTAGTTTTACCAACACTTCCGGTAATTGCAATTACTGGAATGTTGTATTTTTCTCTCTTCAATTTTGCAATTTGTCCAACTGCTTCAACAGTATCATCAACTTGAATAACAAATTTATTTTCTAAACGCTTTATCTCTAAGCCATCAATTTTATTTATAATTGCTCCTTTTGCTCCATTTTTCAGAGCGTCCTCATAAAACTTTCCACCATCAAAACGCTCTCCTTTAAAGCCTATGTACACGTCTCCATCTTTAATTTCTTTTGTATTCTTAGAAAAATTCTCGCATTCTTCTAATTTACTTCCATATATAAGAGTTCCATTTGTAGCCTTTAAAATCTCTTTAACAGTTATATTTTTATTCAAAATTTATCACAATCCTTTCGTGAAGTACCAGTTAGCTTTCACAGTAGCAATGGCCTTCAATCATTTTTTACTATTATATTCCAGAGGAATTTTTTTTGCAACAATTTTTATTGGTGCCACCTAAAAACAAAAAATGCCTAGGAGGCAGCGTACTTAACATACGCTTAGCTTTTAGCTACCTTTCCTAGGTCTTACTTTACAAATATTTTATCACACAAATAAATGCATGTCAAATATTTTACTATTATTTTATGAAGATTTTTATCTTTTATTCCTACTATTTCTTGGAAATAAACTTACTCTAAAATTTTTAGGCTTTAACACTTTTATTAAGTTTTCAACAATACTAACATCTTTATATGAATTATAAAATGTATTTACCGTCAAATCTGCAAGTTGTATTTCATAATTAGTTCTAGAATCATAATATGTTATTTTAAAGTCATCATCATAGATGCAAAATTCTGTTTTTAAATATGTTTCTAGATTATTTAACTCACCAACTCTTATATTTCTATTATCTATACTAATTATAAACTCTATTGGTTCTTCATTTTCTTGTAAATTTAATTCTGGTAAGATACAATCTTGAATTAAGACTTTTACTGCATAATTAAAGAAAATATTGGAATCTACTATTTCTTTTCTCATTTTTTGCTTATCAAAAACCTTTACACATCCATGAAAAGTTTCAATATCTTGAATTTTGTTAAATATATCTATTTTTTCATTTTCTGTCATATTGTATGATTTTATTTCATCGTCTAATTTTAACTTCTTTTCTATCTTTAATTTTAAATTTTCTTGTTTATATTTTGCCTTTATTTTCATTCTATCTTTTTCGAAAGCAAAATATCCACCTACCGCAAAGTATCTAGTATTACTATTTTTATGGATTGATCCGACTTTCATCTAAAAACACATATACTTTCATATTTTTTACACCTCGTATTGTATTTTATCATGTTTTTGTACATAAATAAACCTTTAATGTACTATTTTTACATATTTATATATAATTTTAATATTCATTTAATGTTCTTCTTTTAAATTAATAAAAAACACAAGGGGGAAAGTATGAAAAAATTTTTTATTATTTCAATTTTAGTGTTGCTATGCATAATTTCAGGTATTCCATTTACATATGCATCAAGCACCACGGTCATTTCACTGAGTGACTCAAAAATTACAGTAAATGGTGAAACAATTAGTACAGATACAAGTAGTAGTGTCTATTTATCAAGTCAAATGGATAATGGTGGCACTAGTGATGACGCTACAAATAGCAATATAGAAGTTTCTAATATCATCAATATAAACAGTGCCGGAACTTATAATGTTCAGTCGTTGGACGACGGAATTAATGCTAGTACAGACAACGAAAGCATTATAACAATTAACGGAGGTACTGTAATTGTGAATATTTTAGATGACGCCGATGAAGGCGATGGAATAGATTCTAATGGATATATTTATATAAATGGCGGAACTGTTTTTACCACTGGAAGTATGTATGAAGAAGCTAAAACTACAAATGATACACAAATAATACAAATGAATCTTTCAAGCGGAGTTAATGCTGGTGAAAGTATTGTAATTGTTGATGAAAATAACAACATAGTATTTGCATTTAAGGCTGACAGAACAATTTCTACTGTTGTTTATAGTTCTTCCGATTTAACAGACCAAACTTATAGCGTATATTCTGGAACTAATATATCCGGAACCGTTGACGATAATAATATTTATACCAGCATAGAATCAATAGATTTATCTAGCATGACCAAACAAGAAAATAACACTATGAATAATAGAGGGCCAGAAAGACCTGGAGACTTCAGAAATACTGAAACAACTACATCTAAAAGTAATATGGTTATTAAATATATAATTATAGGTGTACTTATAACAATTATTGTATTTATTATAGGAATAACAATATTTTCATTCACAAAGAAAAAATAGAAATTTCGCCCAAGAGGGACGTCCCTATTGGGCGAAAATTTTGCTAATGTGTTAATGTTCCGTCTGGTGTGTTTACTATTAACAATATGTCTTCTTCTTTTCCAGTTTGTGCATTTATATATACTAAAAATTCGTTGTCTTCTACTTTGCCTTTAAATTCCCAACAATATACTTCTGTGTTCCATTTTGTTGGAATCAAAGCTAATCCTTCGCTCATTATTTCTAAGTCTTTGTTTAATACTTCTTTTGCTTTTTCTTTTGAAATTATATTTGTTTCAAATGTTCTTTCTGTGTGTGAATTCAAATATCCAGAGGTTTCTATTCCTAGTACACTTCCATCATCTAGTGCAACTTTTACCTTTATTAAATCTGGATATATTGTTACCGTCTCGTTGTTGCTATTTGTTTGCGTGTATGCATAATTTATTGTTACAATTCCATTTTGTTTTAAATAATAGGTTTCTTTCATATTTGAGTATCCATGATTATTTAGAAATTCTTTTGCTATTTCGTCTGCACGTTCTTGTGTTAAGGTTTCTGCACTGACTGCTCTGTTGTAGTTTGCAAATATTACGTGTCCGCCTTTTTTTGATATTGATATTGTTGCATCTATATCGCCTTCTTTCATTTTTACATTAAAATCGAATGAAGGAATTTCTGCATTTTCCGAATATCCATGCGATTCTATATTGTCTATTTTATCTGTTCCATAAAATTGATTTACTATTTCTTTCGCCTTTTCTTCATCTATATCTTCACCAGTTAAGCCTTTTTTCTCTGATGATGAAATGTGTTCTGAAAAAGCTCCATCATATATTAAGCCTGCATATTCGTGAAAGTTTTCTTCAAGATTAGAGAAACTGTCCTTGGTTATGCTACTTACTTGTGTTGCAAACGCCTTTGTTCCTTCGTCTCTTAGCTCATTCCACTTTATTCTTCCACTATTTAAATCTGTTGATAGTTGATTTAATGTATTTTCTAAATCTAAGCTATAAGTGTGTAATTGCTTAATATTGTTTAAATCATCTTGTGATAAATTTTCTCCACCGATTGCTTTTCTAGAAAGTGAATAGCTGTAATCACTTACTTGGTTTAAAAATTTAGATGTATTTTCTAATTCATTGCTGTTTATTGGTAATTGTGCTAGACAACTTTGTGCAACGCTTGCTTCTCTCCAAACATTTGTTAATGTTTCTGCTCCATGCTCCGGAGTCGTTGATATTAAAGCTTTTGCAAGATATGTTTCTACATTTTGTACATAGTCTACTAACTCGAAAAATGCCATATTATAACCATTTTCCGATGCAGTTACGTATTTTCTTCCCTCTTGATAGGCATAATAAATTGCTGACCCAGCAATTACAACTGCAAAGATTATTCCTATTATTATATACGATGTTGTGGTTTTTAATTTTTTACTCACTTAAATTTCCTCCTCATTTACAAAATCTATGTTTTCCAATTGTCTTAATAAGTGGTCTTGACCAAATCCACTTGTTTGTAGCTGTGCTTGGATTAAAATAATATATTGCTCCACCAGTTGGATCCCAGCCATTCATGGCGTCTCTTGCTGCTTTTAAAACTGTAGAACCTTCTTTTATTGGTACATTTATCTGCCCGTCAGATACTGCTGTAAATGCACCTTTTTCGTAAATTACTCCGGCTATTGTGTTTGGGAATTGAGAAGATTTTACTCTATTTAATATAACTGCTCCCACGGCAACCTGTCCTTCATATGGTTCACCTCTTGCCTCTCCATTTATTGCTCTAGCCATTAATTGCAAGTCTGATGTAGAGGACGAATCACTTGCTGCTTCAACGTTTTTAGGTAACAGATTTATAAGTATATACACTCCTGTAACCATCAAAAACAAAATTGGTATAATAAAAAGTTTTTTTATTTTCATACTTACTCCTTCATTTTAATTTTTGAAACAATTACTATTTTTAGAAATTTTTTCATAAAAATAGTAATCGTTTCACTAAAAAATTATGATTAGAATAAAAAGGGTATTTGAGTTAGTCGTAACTCTAGCAATATTATTGGTAATTTTTCAAATTTTATGCAGGAATTTACCTCGAAAATAAAAAAACAAAATAGAGGTAAGAAAAAACGATTTTTTAAAAATAAATTAAAATCCGTTTTTACGCTTTAATAATTTTCTTTTTAGTATATATTGCAAGAACTTTTTCATTATGTTATACTATAAATGAATGATAATATGTAGGAGGTAGCATATGGTATTAGAAGAGAGAAAAAAAGAATTTTATGATGCAATAAAAGAAAAAGTTGGAGAAAAATTAACAGATGAGCAAATAAGAGGGATAGTTGAAAAGTTTAATTTAGAAGATGGAAATATTCCACAAATTATAACAACAGCTAACCCATATAAGTTCGAAAAAAGTACTAGAAGAAAAAAAGATATATTTGAACATAGTTGGGCCGGAAGCGTAGAAAATACTACAGAAACAGATGTATTAATTGGTGATTATAAACCAGGAATAGACGATATACATGACTATAGCGAAAATGGAAATACAAGCAGTCCCCAAGAATCTCATGAAATGTCAGACTTTTCTATTAATCAAGTGCAAGTTGCAGTTGTAATGGAAAGTACTATAGACGATTTTAATGGAAATGACATAGATGAATATAGTGAATCAGTTCAAATATATTTACCAGAAGAAAAAGAATATCCAGAAAATGTGAGCTTCAAACAAATGGTATTAGAAGAAAGAAAAGCAAAATTTTATAAAGCAATAAAAGAAAAAGTTGGAGAAAAATTAACAGATGAGCAAATAAGAGGAATAGTTGAAAAGTTTAATTTAGAAGATGGAAATATTCCACAAATTATAACAACAGCTAACCCATATGAGTTCGAAAAAAGTACAAGAAGAAATAAAGATATATTTGAACATAGTTGGGCTGGAAGCAGAAAAGATACTACAGAAACAGATGTATTAATTGGTGATTATAAACCAGGGATAGACGATATATACGAATATAGTGAAAACGGAAACACAAGCGAACCCCAAGAATCTCATGAAATGTCAGACTTTTCTATTAATCAAGTACAAGTTGCAGTTGTAATGAAAAGTACTATAGACGATTTTAATGGAAACAATATAGATGAATATAGTGAATCAGTTCAAATATATTTACCAGAAGAAAAAGAATATCCCGGAAATGTAAGTTTTAAACAAATGATATTAGAAAATAGTAAATCTGATTTGGAAACACGTAATGAACAATTAACAGCTTTAGAAAAGGAAGAAAGAAAAATTTCTGAAGTAGAAGCTTTGATTGAGCAACAAAAAGATGAACAAGATATAGGAAGGTAATAATATGAAAAGAAAAGCACAAGAGAAAAGGTTAATTACAGTAAATGAAAATAGAATATTTTATAAAATAAAAATATTTTTTAAAAATTTATTTAACCCAAGAAAAAAAGTTGAGAATGTTTTTAGCGTTGAAGATGAAGTTAATATCAAATCAGAAAATCAAAACAATATAGATTCTTTTATAAAATCTATAAGAAATATCGAAAATGAAGAAACAAGATTGTTAAAACTTCAGCAGCAATATCGTAGAGGAGAAATAAAAGAAGAAACATTAACAAAAGAACAAGTAAATGCATTATGTGCTTTATATGATAAACAAATCGCTAATTTAAGAAAATCAAATGAAATTAGGAAGAAAAATCTTTTAGAATATAGAAAAAAATTGCAAACAGATAATTAGATTGTAGTAGAGCATAGATTTAAAATCTATGCTCTATTTTTATGATTCTAAAACTAAAATGCAATTATTACCTTCCAAACATAATCGCTCCATAAAACAGTGTATTGTTTTTCCCCATATTTTATAGATCTTATTTTACTATAAAATATGAGGAGGAATTTTTTCAATTTTTATGCATTTTACTTTTGTTTTTTGTTTTATTATGATAAAATCAAATTGCAAAAAATCTTTATAAAAATGTTTATAATTTATTTTACATTTTTATAAAAAATTTATAAGGGGAATTTTAAAAATGAAAAAAATTTTAATATTTTATGCATCATTTGGTGGCGGTCATTTATCTGCCGCAACTTCAATAAAACAATGCATTGATGAGAATTTTGAAGGATATGAAACAAGTTTAGTTGATTGCATGCTATATGTAAATAAACCAATTAATAAGATTACTACTACGGCTTATAAGGAGATGGCTAAGAAATTTCCTTGGGCTTGGGGTGAGGTTTATAGCCACTCGCAAAGGGGACCTATGGCACACATTAGCTCTACTGCTAACAATTTAATGGCTAAAAAATTGCTAAAATTATTACGAGAATATTCGCCAGACATAATAATTTCTACTCACCCATTTGGTAGTCAGATGGTAAGCTACTTAAAGAGAAAAGCTTTAATCGATTGTAAATTAGCCACAATAATGACTGATTTTGCTCCACATGAACAATGGTTAGTTGGAAAAGAACAAGTAGATTACTTTTTTGTTTCTCACGAGAAAATGAGACAAGAATTAATAAATGATAACATTCCTGCTGAAAAAGTATTTGCAACTGGAATTCCAATTTCTAAGAGATTTTTGATGGCTTATAATAGAGAAGAAATCATGAATTCATTTAATCTTAATTTAGATAAAAAAGTAATTCTATTTTTTGGTGGTGGTGAATTTGGTTTAGGTCGTGAGCAAACAATAAAAATATTAAAATCATTTATTACACATTCAAACAATCATCAAATTGTTGCAATTTCTGGAAAAAATGAAAAAATGAAAGAATCTTTCGAAAAATTAGTTTCAGAGTTACAGGCTGAAGATATAGTAAAGGTTTTGCCATACACAACACAAGTGCCAGAATTAATGAGTATATCTGACCTAGTAGTTACCAAACCAGGTGGCTTAACATCTACAGAAAGCTTGGCTTCTGGACTTCCAATGGTTTTAATTAACCCCATTCCTGGTCAAGAAGAGGAAAATGCACAATTCTTAGAATGTGCGGGAGTTGGAATATGGCTACATTCAAAAGAAAATTGTGATGAAATTATAACAGAACTTTTAAATGATGAAAATAAATTAAATCAAATGAGGAAAAACACAGAATTACTTGCAAAGAAAAATTCAACAATGGATATTTGTAAGACAATACTACAGGCAAAATAGTTTTACACATATGTTAATGGTTATGGCAATTTCATCGATTATTATAAAATTGTAATAATTGATAAAATTGCCATGATTTTTATTTTTGACTATTTTATGTAAATATGTTATAATAAAAAAGTATTAAAAATTTTAATACCTTTGAAAAACTTTTCAGAGGTGTTAATGCCTCTGAGCAACAACAAGGAGGCACATATGAGCTTATCTAGTGGTTTCGTGATTTTCGTATTGTTTGTTGGATTTATTCTTTTCATTTTATTGGGCTGTGCTTTAGGTTTAATTATACCTAAAATTCCTTCTATTGCAAAAAAGAAAAAAGAAGAAAATGTCCAAAAAAGAAAACTATCACCCGAAGAACTTGAAACAGCTGCCTATCATGAAGCAGGTCATGCGGTTGTATGTCATTTCTTACTAAAAAATGTTCAAGTAGACAACGTTAAAATTTTTCCAACAGTAAAATTCGATGGTTCAACAGGTTCAGCTGGAGAAACTCGTAATTTGAGATTAGAATTTACTGACGACACGAAAGAAATGAAAAATAGTATCGCATGTGACTTAGGTGGATATGTTGCCGAAGAATTGAAATTTGGTACTCATTATCCAGGTGCGAGTGACGATTTATCTCATGCAAGTGCAAAAGCCCGAAATATGGTTCTCTTATTTGGAATGTCTGATGTGATTGGTCCTATTTCCTTTATGGAATATGATGATGCATCTCAAACAGGAAAAATTAATATTCTAATGTATGGAAACGACATAGCTTACAATGCAAGTTGTGAAATTCAAAAAATATTATATGATGCCGAAGAACGAGCAAAAGACATTTTAATAAAGAACAAAGACATTTTGGAACAAATTGCACAAGAATTAATTGAAAAACATGAACTAGGTGAAGAAGAACTAAGCCTAATCTTCAGTCGCATTAATCTTTAAGCTATATGATTTAAGGCAGGGACATTGTATATATGTACTACAATGTCCCTGCCTCTTTTTATTATAATTGCACTCTTCCTTCCAGTGCTCTACTTAATGTTACTTCATCAGTATATTCTAAGTCTCCACCAACTGGAACTCCGTGTGCTATTCTTGTTACTTTTATTCCCAATGGCTTTATCAGTTTTGATAAATACATTGCTGTTGCCTCGCCTTCCACCCTCGGGTTTGTTGCGAGTATTACTTCTTTCACACTACCATCCATCAAACGTGCGAGAAGCTCTTTTACTTTTATGTCATCTGGTCCAACGCCATTCATCGGAGATATTGAACCATGTAACACATGATATACTCCCTTAAATTCGTGTGTTTTTTCCATTGCCACAACATCTCTTACATCTTCTACAACACAAATTAACGAATGGTCTCTTCCTGTGTTTGCACATATAGGGCAAGGATCCGTATCTGTTATATTGTAGCATTGTGAACAATATTTTAAGTTTTTCTTTGCATTTTGTATGCTTTCTATGAATTCGTTTGTTTCTTCTTCGCTAGCATCAAGTATATAAAACGCAAGTCTTGCCGCTGTTTTGTTACCTATGCTAGGAAGTTTTTCGAAACTTTCTATTAGTTTTTCTATTGATGGTGAATAGTATGACATATGTTTCTCCTGTTATTTTACATTAATCCTGGTATGTTGTATTTTCCAAGTGATGCGGCTTGTGCGTCGTCTACTTGCTTTAATGCATTATTTATGCATGTTGCAATTAAATCTTCTAACATTTCTACATCATCAGGGTCTAATACTTCTGGTTTTATTTTTATTTCTTTTATTTGTTTGCTTCCAGAAACCTTTACTTTTACGGCTTCTCCGCCTGCAGATGCCTCAAACTCTTTTGCAGCTAATTCTTCTTGTGATTTTTCAACATCTGACTGCATTTTCTTTGCTTCTTTCATTAATTGATTTAGATTCATTCCTCCAAATCCACCCATTCCTGGGAATCCACCTCTTTTTGACATTTTAATCCATCCTTTCTTAGTTTGGAAACTTGTAATTATTTTTCAAACTTTTCCTTCTATTAATCAATAATATTAATTGGTATATCCAATCCATTAGATATATCACTGAAAGTGTCTGCTTTTGACACTATTTCTTCATTATTATCTACAAGTACAACTCTCATTGGTTTTCCAAGTTCCATTGATACTTGCTTTACAATCTCACTCATGTTTTCTGGCTTTTCTAGAATATCTTTTCTAAATGGTGTGAGTCCATTTTCGAAATTAATTCCGACTGTCATATCGTTTATTTCATTTGCAGAAGAGGTCATTAATATTGATGATAATGATATTCTGCCTTCTTGTTTGATATTGTCTATTATTTTTGGCCAATTTTGTACCTTGTCGCCTAACTTAATACTCGTTGATTTTTTTACTTCTGGTTTAATTGCATATTGAGTCTTACTTTCTTGGCTCGTAGAACTTGAAGCTACTGCACGTGGTGCATTTTGTAATTGTGTAATTTGCTTTTCTAATCTATTTATTTTGTATTTTAAATCTTCAACCTCTTTCGAGCTTGCTCCTGAATCTCCGGAACTTACTGTACTACTCGTGCTAACTTCGTTGCACAGCTTTATTATTGTAACTTGAAACATTATCAATTTCTGTGATGACCATTTCATATCGTTTTGCAAATTTGATAATTCATATATCATAGAAATTAATCTTTCTTTCGTCGTGCTATCTGCTAATTCTTTAATTTGATTTTTTTCAGCTTCACTGTAAATTTCAAGCTTAGTGCTTGTTTTAAACACAAGAATATCTTTTACATATTTTATTATTTCCCATAAGAAATTACTTATGTCTTTTCCTTCTGAAATAATCTCGTTTATTGCACCAAGTGCATCTTCAGTATTTTTTTGCAAAATACTTTTTGTAATTTTATTTACACTTTCTGTTTTTGGAATTCCAACTAATTCTTTTACTAAATCTTCGGTTATTTTTCCTTCTTCTTGCATACATCTTTCTAATATGCTAAGAGCATCTCTCATTGCTCCTTCTGCTAATATTGCTATTAGCTTTTTTGCTTCTGGAGTAATATCTATATTGCTTTGCTCACATACAAAATTCAATCTTTTTTCTATGTTGTCATTTGATATTTTCTTAAAATCAAATCTTTGGCATCTTGATAATATTGTTGCTGGCAATTTTTGTGGTTCCGTTGTAGCCAAAATAAACTTTACATGTGCTGGTGGCTCTTCCAAAGTTTTAAGTAATGCATTGAAAGCTCCCGTAGAAAGCATATGAACTTCATCTATAATATATACCCTATATTTTGCGACTGTTGGTAAGAAATTTACTTCGTCTCTAATGGCTCTAACATCTTCAACACTATTGTTAGATGCAGCATCCATTTCTACTATATCTGTAAGTGAACCTTCAAGTGCTGCTTTACAAACTGCACACTCGTTGCAAGGCTCTCCATCCTTAGGGTTTAAGCAGTTTACGGCTCTTGCTAAAATTTTGGCAGCAGAAGTCTTTCCAGTTCCTCTACCTCCATTAAATAAATAAGCATGGCCAACCCTATCATTAATAAGCTCATTTTTCAATGTTCTTACAATATGTTCTTGCCCAACTATTTCGTCAAATTTTAAAGGTCTAAATTTTCTATATAACGCTGTATATTCCAATTTTTTTACCTCCATAATTTTATTATATTGGTTAAAAGGTATGAGATTTTTAACTTCTCTATGGAAAGCACCCTACATAAAGATGTCTGCTTATTGCTGCTTCCTTCCGGACCTGACAAGGTTCACAGTTCTTTATCAAGATACTCTCCATACAAAAGTTATATCTCATACCTTTTGCATTATATACTATTTTGTTTAGTTTAGCAAGTAAAAATTTGCTATTTTATTCTTTTAAAAACAATTCCACTCATGTCTGTTATTTCTTTGTTGCTCGTGCCTTCTGTTAACAGATTTTCGCATGGCAAACTCAATGTGATATTCGTTTTATATTTTATTTTATTTGCTTGAATTATAAAATCGAAATTTACTTGAAATTTAGTTTCTTCTTCCGTAGTGCCTATTTTAGTAAGCAAAGTGCCATTGTGTTGTACTTCTGTATCATCATTTGAAACAAAATTTCCTACATTTGTGTTTGCAAATCTGATTACGGCTGAACCACCCTGGTTGCAAATTTCTAATGTTTTAGGGTTACTCGTTTTTCCACCTTTGTATTCCAATCCATTTTCTACTAAATAAGACGCATCATATGTAAAAGTTCTGCCTTCTAAGCTATTTGGCATAAAAACCTTTACAACACCCTTAGCAGGCTGTTTTGTAACATTAATGTTATCGATTGTAACACTGTCTAAAAGTTCATCTTTATCTGTATTTTTATCTATAAAGAAATAAACATCATTATTTTGATTTACAGACAAATTCCATTTCGAACTCTCATCTGGGTTTTCTGTGTTTTGTTCTCCTTCTGCCGTGCTTATTATAGTTATCTTAGATAACTGATACGGCATGTTCTTTTCACCCTCAATTTGATATTGAATAATAATCAGTATTACAACAATTATCACAATCAGAAGAACACCGATTGCTATACTCATTTTTATTCTATCCTTCATACTGGTATTCATTTTTTCCCCCACGCTTTATTTGGCGGAGACGGTGGGATTCGAACCCACGGGCCGGTTGCCCGGCTAACTGATTTCGAGTCAGCCTCGTTATGACCACTTCGATACGTCTCCTATTGTACCTACTAATTATATCAAAACAATAGAAAATGTCAAATTATTTTCATATCACTCTAATAAAAATTTTTAAATTAAGAAAGTAATTTTGTATCATTTTCAATATCCGATTTTTTTAATCCACTAAACAATCTACTGAAAAATGATTTTTTTAAAATATTCATATATTTATTAGCTAAACTTTGAGATTCATATAATTGTCTTCTTAAATCCTGTACTTCTTTCTCTTTTTGCTCCAGTTGTATTGTAGATTGTTTTTGTAATTGTTCTCTATTGGCTTTCAGCTTTAAATTTTCATTTTGCATTTTTTCTATTATTAATTGTTCTTTCCTATTCCTATTTTCTTCAAGAATAGCTTTTGCCGTAGGAAATTCAAACTTATTATCTCCTGTTTCTTTTGTTAAAGGATTAGGATAAAACATATTTTTTCTTGTTAAAAATAAATTAATGTCTATATTAACATTATCTTCAATCAAAGGACTACTATTTACTGATACATTATCAGTTTTTATTTCTCTTAAAAACATAGATGCATTTTGATTGTTGTCTGTAAATATACTGCTGCTATACCCAGATGTATTGAAATTAATTTGTCCTATAGCCTCTTCTAAATCTTCTACTTCAATATAATCTTCAAAAGGAACATTTAAATCACTTCTCACATATATATCTATATTGGGATTTTCATTTATTATTCTTTTTATAAATGATAAATTCGTTAAATCTTCTATATATATATCATAACAATTGTATCCTTTGCAAACCACTTCAATTTTCGAAACCTTTCTTATTTTATCTTGAAAGTTTTTATTTCCAATAGCAAATACTCTATTTATACTTGTGCTATTCGATAACAATTCTTCTATTCTGCTTGTATATAATATTTGTACCAAATTCTTATCTATGTTATATGCTTCTAACATTCTTTGAATTAATATTAAGATTAGTTCATTTGTAGCTTTCATATAATCAGACTCGCTTGTTATAATTATGCTATTATGTGCTAAAATTGCTTTTAAAGCCAAATCTAATAAGCAATATGTATTCCCGTCATAAGCAAGGCATATAGTTCCTAAATTATCTATTTGTTTTCCCTCTAAATAATTATTTTCATTCTTTTTCATAGATATAATTTTTCTATAAACTTCTTCGATTGCATTTATTTCATTGTTTAATTTTTGAAACATATCAAAATTTATTTTAAATCCATTATTATTTTTAATATCTATTTTATTTGCTTTTTCTATATTTTCCTTATTTTCGTCTAACAGTTTCAATATACTTTGAGCTACCTTTTTTCCATTTATATTTGCATCCATATTAGTATAAGCCATTGTCGCATTTCCTAGTACTTCCCTTATATTATCCAAATTATCTTTCACCTCTCTCATCGTTTTCTTTTTTTATTTCTTGTATAATCGCTTGTAGCTCTTGTTGTTGTTCTTCACTTAATAATGATAAATCAATTTCAGAATCTTGTATTCCTATTTGTTTTAAGGCTTTTTTCACTTGGTACATTATATGTGCTGTAACATTTTGTTTTTGTTCTTTAGTTAAGTTTTCTTTTAATGGTGAAGATAATACCTCTCCAATTTTTACTTTATTATCTTTATCCTTACTATATATAATTGCAATTCGTGCTGTAGCTATTACTCGTGTATCATTAGGTTCAAATCCATATTCTCTTGCTATGCTATTTATAATTTTTTGTGATTTCGATAGATTTTTTTCATCACTTTCTTCACTTATATATGCCAAATTATTTTTTTCTGTTGCTTGCTCCATTCTCCTTATTGTTAGTAGAACCATATTAGACATATTTGTTCCATCAAATACTGGCAAATCATCTTGATGAACATATAAATTTTCATATTCTGATTTTATAGTGTTTTCTCTTTCTGCAATTGTATATTGTATTTCTGCATCTGTATATAGGTGTGGAAATCTATCTGTTTTTTTTACTCTAACTTTGGCAGTTTCTTTATGTATTGCTTCGTCGGCTTTTATTGCATCAGCAATATCGTTATATCCCAAACCAATTGTAACCTTGCCTAGCAGTAATGCATCATATTGTTCTTGAGTAATAGTTCCATTTTTCAATAATTCTTGGTATACTCTTGCATCTTCTTGCATTAAATCTTGTGCTGCTTTTTTATAAACTTCTAATACATTAGTAGTTAATCCTTTTCTTCCAATATCAGGATATTTTTTTTCATATAATTCAAATATTCTGTTAGGTATTTCAATATTATCAAAACAACCTGTATACTGATTTCTCCAGAACCAGCTTTGTGCAACAACTCTTCCTTCTTCATCTCTAACACAAAATACTCTACCATCTGGTGACACAACGCTATGCTCCATACTTGTAGCCCCCGCACTATGTATTTCTTGGCAGCAATCAGTTAATGTTCCAATTGTTAACGCTAGTGGATCATCACATCTAAGCATTTCATACGTATAACCTTTTGTACTTCCTTGTATTCTCGGAATACTTGAAAAATCCCTTAATTCGCCCTCATTAAATAAACTTTGTATTGCTTCAAAATCTTTTTGAGAATATCCAACTATTTTTGCTTGTTCAGCAACACTTTCATTTCCAATATCAATATTTGTATATGCAACTTTTTTCACATAATCTATTGCCTCATTAAGAGTCAAGCTTCTTCCAGCATTTAGCCTTACAATATCTTTAAATTGTCTTTGGACAGCTGCAATAATTTTTATATATTCTGAGCTTGTTAATATTTTCTCTATATTTTCATTAAAGAATCTTACAAAATCGGGGTTGTATTCCATCGAAAAAGAGTCAAATATCTGATGTGCTTTTTCTTGCGTTAAAATTCCTCCAATATTAGAATATTCTAATATTTTTCTTATTAATCTAACTGTGTCCTTATTCTTTTGCTTATCAATACCAAGTACATATTTTCCATTTTTATTAAAAGTATATGACTCTTCAAAAGTTTTTATTGCTTTTTTATCATATGGAATATCTTCACTTACTTTTCCATCTTTCCATGTAATTTCGAACATTCTTTCAACTTTTTCATATTCCTCTTGTGATAATTCTACTGGAACATCGGTGAATAATTTCATTACTTTGTTAAATCCATCATCATTACCATGAAATACTCCCATAGCATAAGAAGCCTTTAAAATTGCTGCTTTATTATCACTATTCAAATTGTTATCTATTCTCATTAATTGGCTCCATTTTTTGCTATTTCCAAGAAAATTATCAATTTCCTTTTGTGGGAAATTAAGCATAACAACATAATTTGGTACAAATCTTCCTCCAGTAGCTTTATACCAACTTTGCAATATATCTGTTTTACCATTTAACACCATATTATCAATTGTTTCTGGATCCCTTATTCCTAATTTTATTACAGTTTCACTATCAAATCTTTTAAATAATTCTCCATATATCGGAGGAAATTCCTCACTTATATCTCTTCCATAAAAAAAATATTTCCATTCCGGATGTTCTTTTATTAACTGAAAAGATAATTCTTCCCAATTCACTTTGAGTATCACCTTGATTAGCCTTACAGCGTCACCAGAAGTTAGGTGAAGTTTTTCCACATCCTCTCTTGTTAAATATTTTTCTATATTTCCACTTGCTTCAATTAGCTCTACTACATTATCTGAACTTAAATGAAGCTGCTCAACACCTTCCCTCGTTAAATACTTTTCTATGTTTCCACTTGCTTTAATTAAACCTACTACATTATCTGAACTTAAATGAAGCTGCTCAACACCTTCCCTCGTTAAATACTTTTCTATGTTTCCACTTGCT
>CAKOZB010000003.1 GCA_934131055.1 uncultured Clostridia bacterium
CTCTTCCTTGCTTTGCAGAACCACCTGCAGAATCTCCCTCGACTATATATACTTCACATTGTGAAGCATCTTTTTCACTACAGTCAGCTAATTTCCCTGGTAATGTTGTTGATTCCAATGAATTTTTTCTTCTTACTAATTCTCTTGCTTTTCTTGCAGCTTCTCTTGCTCTTGACGCACTTATACATTTTTCTAATATTGCCTTAGCAACAGCTGGATTTTCTTCTAAGAAAGGTGCCAATACTTCAACTACCATTGATTGAACAATTCCTGTAACCACACTATTACCAAGCTTTGTTTTAGTTTGTCCTTCGAATTGAGGCTCTTTTACTTTTACAGAAATTACAGCAGTCATTCCTTCTCTTATATCTTCACCTAAAAGGTTTGAGTCTTTTTCTTTTAAAATGTTATGCGCTCTTGCATAATCATTAAATACTTTTGTAATTCCTCTTTTGAAACCTTCAAGATGCGTTCCACCTTCAATTGTATTAATATTGTTTACAAATGTATATATGTTTTCTGTATATGCTGTTGTATATTGTAAAGCTATTTCTACTGGCACTTCACCATCTTTTTCTATGTAAATTGGAGTTGGATGGATTTTTTCTTTATTTTGATTTAAATACTCGACAAAAGAAATTAATCCTCCTTCAAAGCAAAATTCTGATTTTTTTAAATTTTCATCATTTCTTTGATCTTCTATAGTAATATGTAAACCTTTATTCAAAAAAGCTATTTCTCTAAATCTTTCTTCAAGTGTTCCAAAATCATATTCGAGAGTCTCAAATATTGTACTATCGGCTAAAAATCTTACTTTTGTTCCTGTTTTTTTAGAGTCTCCTAATCTAGTAAGCTTTTCAGTGGTTTTTCCTCTTTGGAATTTCATTTCATAAATTCCGCCATCTCTTTGTATTGTAACTTCTGCCCATTCAGACAAAGCATTTACAACAGATGCACCTACTCCGTGAAGACCTCCAGATACTTTGTATCCACTATCTCCTCCAAATTTTCCACCAGCATGAAGTACTGTATAAACAGTTTCTGCAGCAGAAATATGTGTTTTTGGATGTATATCTACTGGAATTCCTCTTCCGTCATCCTCTACTGAAATGATATTTCCTTTTTCTATTATTATGTGAATATGAGTACAATAACCAGCTAAAGCTTCATCAACGCAGTTATCTACTATTTCGTATACCAAGTGATGTAATCCTCTTATAGAAACACTTCCTATATACATACCTGGTCTTTTTCTAACAGCTTCTAACCCTTCCAAAACTTGAATTTGCTCTGCATTATACTCATGGTTATACTTTTCCATTACTTTACATCCTTTCGTTTTTATTATTCTTATATCATTCTAATCGTTTTTTTCCAATTAATCAAGTTCTTTTTTTATTCCTCCATTATTCACGTAGAATACAGATTTATTTTCGAACTCATCTTTTATTTCATCAGTACATGTAATAATTACTTGTGTATCTCCAATATTATTTAAGAAATTCTTTCTTCTTTTAGCATCTAGCTCAGACATAAAATCATCTAATAATAATATTGGACTTTCATTTATTTCTTCTTTGATAATTTGCAATTCACACATTTTCAAAGATAAAACTGCTGTCCTATGTTGTCCTTGCGAACCATATACATTTACAAGATTATCATTTATGTATATATTAAAATCGTCTCTGTGAGCACCTTTTGTAGTAAAGCCTTTAATTATGTCCAATGTTCTTCTTTCTCTAATTAAACTAAGCAATTTTTCCTTGTTCTCACAGTCAGTTAAATATTCCACTCTAATTTCTTCTTTATTCTCAGTTATTTTACTATGGATTTCATTTATTTTATCTGTTATTTTTTTTATAAATTCTAATCT
This sequence comes from uncultured Clostridia bacterium, assembly GCA_934131055.1. Lineage (GTDB taxonomy): Bacteria > Bacillota > Clostridia > TANB77 > CAG-508 > CAG-245. Next base: position 1,877 of record CAKOZB010000003.1, read on the forward strand.
ATATAAACAGACTTTATTGGCATATTCAGCAAGTTTTTCATCCCAAATATCCAATAAATCATAATTTCCATTTGTAGATTTTAATTGTTTTAGATAATTATTTCTTTGTTCTAATACCTTCAAATACATGTTTAAATTATGCACATAATTTGGTCTTATTTGCCCAATCATCATATCTAAAAATCTACGTCTTTGTGCTGGACCATTCTTCAATATATTAATATCATCTGGTGTAAATAAAACAACATTTATATTTCCTAAAAGGTCACTTAGTTTTTTTATTTTTATTCCATTAACAATTACATTCTTTTTATCTGCAATTTGAACTTTTATGTAACCCTCTCTGCTAGAATTTTTGTATTTTAGATTGATATTTAAGAAATCTTCGTTATATTTTATTAATTCTTTTTCCTTACTCGTTCTAAACGATTTACCAAAAGCAGAAATAAAAATTGATTCTATAATATTAGTTTTCCCTTGAGCATTATCTCCATAAAAAATATTAATATTATTATTAAATTCTATCTTCTGCTTTTCATAATTTCTAAAATTTTGTAATTCTAGTTCAGTTATCAACATATTGTGCCTCTATTGTGGAAAACTTTTTTATTTTTCCTTTATTTTAGTCTTTTAATTTTATAGGTAAAATCATATATGTATAATCTCCCTCTTCATCAACTGGTCTAATTATACATGGTGAAATACTTGTACCAAAATCAACGAAAATTTCTTCATCATCAATATTTCTAAGTGCATCTAAGAAATATTTTGGATTAAATCCTGCTTCCAAATTTTTTCCTTCCGTTGATACATATATTTCTTCTTTTGCATCACCTGTTTGGTTTGTACAAGAAATTGTTATTTTGCCAATATCCACTGTTACCTTAACTGGATATTTTTTTTCTTTTTCTATACTTGATGCAGAAATTAAACTTACTCTCTCAAAGCAGTCTTGTAAGATTGATTTATTTACTCTTACTCTTGTTTCCCATGTTTCTGGAATAACACTTGAATAATTTAAAAATTCTCCATCTAGTAATCTAGTTACTATCTTACAATTTTCCATTTCAAATAAAACCTGATTTTTAGCAACACCAATCTTTATCATATCAAAAGAATCTATTAAAATCTTGTTTATTTCATTTAAAGTTCTTCCTGGTATTACTGCAGAGAAATTATTTACCTTATTTTGTAGGAATTTACTCTTCCAAGCAAGTCTAAATCCATCAACAGCAACAACATTCAATTTATTATTTGCTATTTCAAATAAACAGCCTGTAAATATTGGTCTATTTTCTTCTGTACTTACAGCAAATATTGTTTTTCTAATCATATCTTTTAAAATTGTTTGCTCAATTTCAATAGAATTTTCTACACTTATTTTTGGTAATTCTGGGAATTCATCAGGATTCATTGTTGCAAGTTTATATAAAGAACCTTCACATTCTATAACAAGAAGATTTTTATCATTTACTTCTATGCTTATATCTGTATCTGGTAATCTTCTAATAATTTCAGTAAACATTATAGCATTTACAACTGTAGCTCCTTGTTCTTCTACTTTACAATCATTAATAATATATTCTATACCTATCTCTAAATCATAAGTTGTTAATTTTATTTCATTATCATTTGTTTGAATTAAAATACCCTCTAATATAGGCATTGTTGTTCTTACAGCAACAGCTTTAGTTACGGAATTAAGGGCTTTAAGGATTTTATCCTTCTCACAAATTAGTTTCATCTTGAAATCGTCTCCTTTATAATAATATAAATATATTTAGTAGTAGTAGTAATAGGTGCTGTGGATTGTGTGGAAAACTATGTTAATTGTTTATTTCCCTAGCAATTTTGATGTTGATAACTCTGTGGATAAATTGAAAAGTTATACACAGGTAAAAATTGAAATTGTGGATTGCTAAGTTATCAACAGTTTATCCACACGTTTTCCACAGGGGGGTGTGAATAACTCATACAAGCTATGTGCTAGAATGATTATAGAATATTGAAACAAACAAGTATTTAGCAAACACCTATTTAAGATTGTTCTGGAAAGTATATTTAAATAGCATGTTACAGACTATTTGCTTTCGAGCAATATGTTTTTCACACTTTCCACAATTAGCTTTGTCTCTTTGCTTTCTTTAATATCTTTTTCGATTTTATTGCAAGCATGCATTACTGTTGTATGGTCTCTCTTGCCAAAGTCTTTTCCTATCTGAGGTAGAGACATATTGGCAACGTTTCTACATAAGTACATTGCAATTTGGCGTGGAAAAGTAATATCATTAGATCTTTTTGATCCTCTTAAATCTTTTGGATTTATATTGAAATACTTTCCAACCGTTTCTTGAATAAATTCGGAAGAAATAACTTTTTCCTTTTGTGAAACTATATCATTTATCGCTTTTTCAGCCATTTCTAATGTGATAGGACTGTGCGTTAAAGATGCGGTTGCAATTAATTTATTTAATGTTCCTTCGAGTTCTCTGATATTAGAATCGATTCGAGTTGCAATTGTTGATAAAATTTCATCGTCAATTAAAATATTATCTAATTGAGCCTTTTTTCTAAGAATTGCAAGACGAGTTTCGTAGTCTGGGTTTGAAATATCGGCCATTATTCCCCATTCAAATCTAGACTTCAATCTGTCCTCAAGTAATTGAATATCTTTTGGTGGTTTATCACTCGAAAGAATAATTTGTTTTCCACTCTCATACAATGTATTAAAAGTGTGGAAAAATTCCTCTTGAATACGTTCTTTTCCAGCTATAAACTGAATATCGTCTATTAAAAGAATATCTATACTCCTATACTTGTTTCTAAATTGATCGTTAGTATTATCTTTTATTGCATTAATAAGCTGATTAGTAAAGTTTTCTGAAGTAACATATAATATTTTAGAATTTTTGTTATTCCTTAGGATTTCATTACCAATTGCATGCATTAAGTGGGTTTTTCCCAAACCAACGCCTCCATAAAGATAAAGCGGGTTATAAGATGCGGCAGGTGCTTCAGCAACTGCCAAAGCAGCAGCATGAGCAAACCTATTATTATTACCAACGACAAATGTAGAAAATGTGTATTTTGGATTTAAATTTGTTGTGGCATAATTAATAGGAGCTTCAATGCTTGTGGCATCTCTTAGGTCTGCATTATTTGACGCTGCTTCAAGTTCTTCTCTAGATACAATAGAAACAGTACAATCTTTGTTTGTCAAATAATTAAATGTATTAGTTAACAAATCTAGATATTTTGAAGAAACAACGTTCTTCTGGAAATCTGTAGATGTTAATAATACAATATGACCATTATCCTCGCTTTGAATCTCTAATACTTTTATCCAAGTCTCATATGAAATTTTAGTAGTCTCTTCTTTTAAAAGTTCTTTTGCTTTTGTTAATAAATCATTTAGTTCATTTTGCATTTATGTTCATCCTTCCAAAATCCTAGAATAAAGAATAGGAAATTATTTTATTCACATAGTTATCCACATAGTTATCCACAAACTGTGGATAACTCGCAAACACGCTATTCCGCTATGTTTTTTAGTAAAAATTAAGCAAAAAAACATAAAAGTCTTTATTACCTTTTATTTCTGTATATAATATCAAAAAATAGGTTCAATAGTCAATATAAAACCAGAATAAAAATAAAAATATTTAAATTTACTTTAAACTATTGACATAACATGAAAAACAGGTATATAATAAGTAATACTTGTGAAAGAAAATTATCAAATTATATAGATATTGGAGGTGCAGAGAATGAAAAGAACATATCAACCAAAAAAGAGACAAAATAAAAAAGAGCATGGTTTTATGAAAAGAATGAGCACAAGAGCTGGAAGAAATGTAATAAAAGCTAGACGTGCTAAAGGAAGAGAAAAATTAAGTGCTTAATTTAAAGCAGAGAGCCACTAGAAATGTTGTTAGTGGCTTTTTTGTAATGATGTAAGATTTGTGCCTTGAGAAAGGTATGCGATAAAATATGAAAAAGATTAATACATTAAAGAAAAATTATGAATTTAGCAATGTTATAAAAAGAGGCAATTATCATGTTAAAAAGCAAATAATTGTTTACATAACAAAAAATAATAAAAACAAAAATATAATAGGAATTGCAATAAGCACAAAACTTTGTAATGCTGTAAATAGAAATAAAATAAAAAGAATAATAAGAGAGTCATATTATAGAGAAATGAAAAAAATAAAACAAGGATATAATATTGTTTTTCTTTGGAATAAAAAAGAACCTATTGAAAATATTTGTTTTCAAGAAGTGCATAAAGAAATAGTAGAAATTTTTAAAGAGGCAGACTTATTTGAAAAAAATTAGTTTATTTTTTAGAAAAGTATTGATAAAAATAATTGAATTTTATCAAAAGCATATATCGAAAGTATTAGCTCATGGAGGAATAAATTGTAAGTTTTATCCTACATGTTCAGAATATACTAAGCAAGCAATCGAAAAATATGGGTGTATAAAAGGCATTATCAAAGGAATTTTTAGAATATTAAAATGTAATCCGTTTTCAAAGGGTGGATATGATCCTTTAAACTGATTGGAGGTAAAAATATGGGAGCAATAGCAAATTTATTTGGCTATTTACTTAACTTTCTTTACAACATATTTAATAATTATGGAATTGCAATTATAGTTTTTTCAGTAATTTTAAGAATTATATTAATACCTGTAACTATATCACAACAAAAATCAATCAAGAAAAACGAAAAAATGCAGGAAAAAATGAAAGAAATACAGAGAAAGTATAAGAATAATCCTGAAAAATTAAATCAAGAAACAATGGATTTATATAAAAGGGAAAAGCTTAATCCGTTTAGTGGATGTTTAAGTTCTATACTACAAATTATAATTATACTTTCTGTGTTTTGGCTTGTAAGTAAACCTTTAACTTATATGAAAAAGGTGGATACAAACATAATAAATGGATATGTAGAAGAAATAAAAAATGAAGAGGGGAAAGCATCAGCATACCCAGAAATTCAAGTAATTCAGAAAAAAGCAAGTACAGATGAAAATGTAAATATTAATATGGAATTTTTGGGACTTGATTTAAGCAAAGTTCCAAATCAAAACATGGGAGATATTACAGTATATATCATTCCTGTATTGTATATAATAACATCTTTTATATCAATAAAAATAACGAATGGAAAGAAGAAGAAAAACAAGACTTTACAAATAGAAGAAAAAACATCTAAGGACAAAGTAAATGTTGAAGATGGAAAGACTGAAAATGATGAAAGTCTAGAAGCAATGCAAGAAATGAACAATAGCATGATGTATATGGTACCAATAATGTCTATATCGATTGCTTTTATAGCTCCTTTGGGACTAGCGTTATATTGGTTAGTAAGTAATATTTTAATTATAATTGAAAGACTTATAATTGATAAAGTATTTAACAAGGAGGAAGATAAAAATGCCTAAAACAATTATTGCAGAAGGCAAAACTTCTACAGAAGCTATAGAAAAAGGATTAAAAGAACTTAAAGCAACAAGGAATCAAGTTGATGTAAAGATACTTGAAGAAAAAAAGAAGAGCTTTTTTAGTATTTTAGATCCACATGTTGTAAAAGTTGAATTAACCATTAGGGAAGAGAGTATTCCAGAGAAAAAAGAAAAAAGCATTGAAAAGAAAGAAATAAATCAAAAAGATATTGAAGATGCCAATAAAGCAGTTGAAAACTTTTTGAATAACTTTTTAAATAAAATTTCTAGTAATATTGAATATACAGTAAAAAATGAAAATGGACTTGTATATGTTAATATTAAAGGAGAAGATTCTACAAGATTGATTGGATATAGAGGAGAAGCTTTAAATGCTCTGCAAACGCTTTTGACAACTATTGCAAGTAAAAATAGAGAAGAAAGTGTTAAAGTAATTCTTGATATTGGAAATTATAAAGATGCAAGAAAAAAGACTTTAGAAGAATTAGCTAGAAAAGTTGAAAAAACTGTAAAAAAGACAGGTAAGGCTGTAACATTAGAGCCTATGACAGCATATGAAAGAAAAATATTACATACAGAACTACAAAATAGTGAATTTGTGAAAACATATAGCGTTGGTGAAGGCGATAGAAGAAGAGTTGTTATAGCAAAGAAATAATTGAATATAAATCGGAAGTCAAAGTTCGGATTTTAGTATATGTACTATTGTCTTGCTTTGACTTTTTTATTGGTGAAAAAATATTATACTAAATGAATTATGAAAATATAAAAGCACCATTATTGAGTAAAAAAAGTATTGCTTATGGGTAAAAAAAGAACCAAAAATAGTACCTTAATTTAAAATATGGATAAAATTAATAGGTGTAATATTTTATATTCTAAGAAAAAAGGAGAGGAATAATATGAGTACAATTGCAGCAATATCAACAGCACCAGGAAATGCAGGAATTGGAATAATTAGGTTGAGTGGCGATGATTGCTTTAAAATTTTGCAAAAGATATTTAAGCCTAAAAATAAGGGAGAAATAAAAGGATATACTATAAAGTATGGGAATATTGTAAAAAGTGAGAATGATGAAATTATAGATGAAGTATTAGTATCTTACTTTGTTGCACCAAAGAGTTATACTAAAGAAAATATGTGTGAAATAAATTCACATGGTGGCATAGTAGTTGAAAACCAAATTTTAGAAGAATGTTTAAAAAATGGTGCAGTTCTTGCAGACCCTGGAGAATTTACCAAAAGAGCATTTATGAATGGAAGGATTGATTTATCTCAGGCTGAGGCTGTAATAGATATAATAAATTCTAAAACAGAAAAAGAAATGATGGTGGCTCAAAGACACTTAGAAGGAAGCTTATCGAAGAAAATAAAAGATATACAAGGTGAAATTTTAAATTTAATGGCAGATATAGAAGCTTCCATTGATTATCCTGAATATGACATAGAAGAAACTACAAATAAAAAAATAAATGATACATTAAATAGCGTAGAAGAAAAATTATTAAAATTAAAAAATAGTTTTGAAAATGGTAAAATTTTAAAAGAAGGAATTAAAACTGCGATTATTGGAAAACCAAATGTAGGAAAATCATCTCTTTTAAATTTAATACTTGGAGAAAATAGGGCAATAGTTAGTGATATAGAAGGAACAACAAGAGATACTATTGAAGAATACATAAATATAAAAGGCGTTCCATTGAAAATTGTGGACACAGCTGGAATAAGAAAAACAAATGACGAGGTTGAAAAAATAGGCGTAGAAAGAAGTATAAACAATATAAGTGATGCTGAATTAATAATTGCTCTATTTGACGATTCTCGTACGTTTGATGATCAAGACCAAAAAATATTAGATTTAATAGAAGGAAAAAAGACAATTATATTAATAAACAAAATTGACCTTGGAAAAAATTTAATTAAGGAAAATGAAAAGTTAAAAAAATTTAAAAATAATATAATTGAATTTTCTACAATCAATGAAACTGGGTTAGATAAATTATATAATAAAATAGAAGAGCTATTTAAATTAAATGAGTTGGATTGTGAAAACACTGAAATAATAACAAATAATAGGCATAAGCAACAAATATTATATGCTTTAGAAGATGTAGCAAAAGGAAGAGAAAGCTTAGAAACACATATGCCGGTTGATATTACGGCAATTTGTTTAAAAGATATATTAGAAAAATTAGCAGAAATAACAGGTGAAAATGTTTCTGAAGATATTATTAATGAAATATTTAAGAAGTTTTGCCTTGGAAAATAAGGAAAATCACCATACAACATTATGTAAACATGATAAAAACTAAAGGATGTTTTCATGAAAACTGGACAGAAAAACGGCTACTAAGTACAAAGTGTCTTGAATAAGATTAAAGCTAAGTTTTCACGAGAACAATGATACAATGAAAGTAAAAATGAAGGAGTTGGAAAAGATGAAATACGATGCAGGAGAATATGATATAGCAGTAGTTGGAGCAGGACATGCTGGATGTGAAGCAGCACTCGCTGCTGCAAGAATGGGGATGAAAACATTATTGTTTTCTATAAGTTTGGAGGCTGTGGCAAATATGCCATGTAATCCACATATAGGAGGAAGCTCAAAAGGACATTTAGTAAGAGAAATTGACTGCCTTGGTGGTGAAATGGGAAAAAATATTGATAAGACATTTGTACAAATGAGAATGTTGAATACATCTAAAGGACCAGCTGTATATTCGTTAAGAGCACAAGCTGATAGAAAAAAATATCAAATGGAAATGAAGCATACTTTAGAAAGACAACCAAATTTATATCTAAAACAAGCTGAAATAGTAGATATAGGTGTTGAAAATAATAAAATAACAAGTATAGAGACTAATGTTGGAGCAGTATATAAGGTAAAAGAAATAATTTTATGTACTGGCACATATTTAAGAGGAAAGATTTTTATAGGAGAGAACTCATTTGAAGGTGGTCCTGATGGCGTTTTCCCTGCAAATAAACTATCTAAAGTTCTTGAAAAACTAAATATTAAACTTTTAAGGTTTAAAACAGGTACTCCAGCAAGAGTAAATAAGAATTCTATTGATTTTTCTAAAATGGAGATACAAAATGGAGACAAGAATATAGAATTATTCTCTCTAGAAGATAAAATAGACCCTGAAATAGAACAATTACCATGTTATTTGACTTATACAAATGCTAAAACACATCAAATTATTAGAGATAATCTAAGCCGTTCACCTCTTTATGGTGGTGAAATTAAAGGAACAGGGCCAAGATATTGCCCTTCTATCGAAGATAAAGTAGTAAGATTTGCCGATAAGGAAAGACATCAAGTGTTTATAGAGCCTCTTGGAAGAGATACAGATGAAATGTATGTGCAAGGAATGAGTTCTTCTTTGCCAGAAGATGTACAAATAGCTATGTATAGGACTTTGCCAGGACTAGAACATGTTGAATTTACAAGACCAGCATATGCAATTGAATATGATTGTATAGATCCTTCTACATTAAAATTATCTCTAGAATACAAAGATATAGATGGATTATTCTTAGCTGGACAAGTAAATGGTACTTCGGGCTATGAAGAAGCTGCTGCTCAAGGAATTATTGCAGGAATTAATGCTGCAAGAAAATTACAAGGAAAAGAACCGGTAATATTAGATAGATCTCAGGCTTATATAGGGGTTTTAATTGATGATATAGTAACAAAAGGCACAAACGAGCCTTACAGAATGATGACTTCTAGAGCTGAATACAGGCTTTTATTAAGACAAGACAATGCGGATTTGAGATTAATGGATATAGGACACGAGAACGGATTAATATCAGATGCAAGATATGAAAGATTTTTAAATAAAAAAGAACATATTTTTAATGAAATTGAGAGATTAAAGACTACAACTGTTAAACCAACTGAAAAAGTAAATGAAATTTTATCTAAATATGGTTCTTCAAACATAAAAATAGGGGTAAAATTAGCCGATTTACTAAAAAGGACAGAAATAAAGTATGAATATCTTGAAGAAATAGACAAAAATATGCCAGATTTAACAGAAGAAGAGAAAAAAGAGGTAGAAATTCAAGTAAAATATGAAGGATATATTAAGTTAGAAGAAGCACAGGTTGAAAAATTTAAAAAATTAGAGAATAAAAAACTTCCTAAAGAGATAGATTATTCAGAATTAAGTGGGTTAAGGATAGAAGCAAGACAAAAATTGAATAAAATAAAACCTGAATCAGTGGGGCAAGCCTCTAGAATATCAGGCGTTTCACCAGCTGATATATCTGTATTACTAATATATTTAGAACAATTAAAAAGGAGATAAATAATGGAATTTAATGAGTTTGAAGAACTTTTTAAAGAAAAAGAAAATGAAATTAATATTAATATTTCAGTTGAAAATGTAGAAAAATTCTATAAATATATGAAAAGTTTAATTGAATGGAATGAAAAAATTAATTTGACGGCTATAACAGATGAAGAAGAAATTATTGAAAAACATTTTATAGACTCACTTACAATATTGAAATATATAAAAGATGGTTATACTATGATTGATGTTGGAACAGGAGCTGGTTTTCCAGGATTACCAATAGCTATAAGTAGTAGGGCAGAAGTAACATTGCTAGATTCGCTAAATAAGAGAGTAAATTTCTTAAATTCAATTTCAACTGAATTGGGACTAAACAATGTAAATTCAATTCATGGTAGAGCAGAAGAAATGGGAGCAAATCAAAAATACAGAGAAAAGTACGATGTTGCTGTATCAAGAGCTGTAGCACCAATGAATGTGCTTGTGGAATATTTATTGCCATTTGTTAAAATTGGTGGAATTTGTATTTGCATGAAAGGACCGAAAGCTGATGAAGAATTAAAAGAAGCTAAAAGAGCTATAAAACTTCTTGGAGGAGAGATTATAAAACAGGAAAAATTAAAATTAGATAATGAAAAAATGGAAAGGAACTTAATTATTATAAAGAAAGTTTCGATAACAGCAAAAAAGTATCCAAGAAAGCCTGGAATGCCTGCAAAGCAGCCTCTTTAAAACTTAAAACGATAAGATAGAAAACTTAAAAAAATTAGATTTTTTTATTGACATATTAGTAATATTAATATATTATTAGTATGTCATTTTTTTACACATAGGAGGGATAAAATTGGGAAAAATAATATCAATAGCTAACCAAAAAGGTGGCGTTGGAAAAACAACCACAGCAATTAATATGAGTACAATTTTAGCTAAAAGAGGAAAGAAGGTTTTATTTATTGATGCTGACCCACAAGGCAATGGTACCAGTGGTTTGGGAGTAAATAAAGAACAAAAGTTCTCTATATATGATGTACTAATAGAAGATATAGAAGTAGAAAATACATTACAAAAGACACAAGTAAAAAATTTGGATTTATGTCCATCAAATATGAATTTAGCAGGAGCAGAAGTTCAGCTTGTATCAATGGAAGATAGAGAGTATAGATTAAAGACAAAATTAAATAATATAAGAGATAAATACGATTTTATAATAATAGATTGTCCACCATCTTTAGGACTTATTACTTTAAACGCATTTACAGCATCAAATAGTGTATTAATACCTGTACAATGTGAATATTATGCGCTTGAGGGATTAGGACAACTGTTGAATACAGTAGAATTAGTAAGAAAACATATGAACAAAGATTTTAAAGTAGAAGGTGCCTTATTAACAATGTATGATGCGAGAACAAACCTATCAAACCAGGTTGTTAAGGAAGTAAAAAGATATTTTGAAGACAAGGTATATAAAAATGTAATTCCAAGAAATGTAAAACTTAGCGAGGCTCCAAGCTATGGAATGCCAATAACTTTGTATGATCCAAGGTCTAAAGGAGCAAAGAGTTACGAGAAATTTACAAGAGAATTTCTGAAGATTAATGAAGAAGAACAAAAAGCTGCAAAGCATATGAAGAAAGGAGAATAAAATATGGCAAAAAAAACTGGTCTAGGAAGAGGATTAGATGCGTTATTTAGTGATACTATTAAAGAACCTGAAATTGAAGAAGTGACAGGGGAGATAGTACAAAATATTAAAATTACTAAAATTGAACCAGATAAAGAACAACCTAGAAAAAGATTTGATGAGGAAAAGCTAGATGAACTAGCTAATTCAATAAAGCAATATGGTGTTATACAACCAATTATTGTTACTTTAAAAGATGATTATTATCAAATAATTGCAGGAGAAAGAAGATGGAGAGCAGCAAAAAAGGCGGGACTTACTGAAATCCCTTGCTTAGTTAGAACGAAAACAGAACAAGAAAATAGAGAAATTGCACTTATTGAAAATATTCAAAGAGAAAACCTAAATCCAATAGAAAAAGCTAAAGGATTAAGAAGATTATTAGATGATTATGGTCTAACTCAACAAGAACTTGCTGATAAGCTAGGAATGAGTAGAAGTGGATTGACTAATAATGTAAGAATTTTGAACTTAGACCCAAGAGTAATTGACTTAGTTGTTGAACATAATTTTAGTGAAAGACAATGTAGAGAGTTATTAAAGGTACAAGATCCAGAAAAACAATATAAATTAGCTTTAGGAGTTATTGAATATGGCGATAAATATGATGAATTAGAGAGAAAAATAAATAATGATAAGAACTTACCAAAAAAGGATAAAGAAAAATCTCTAAAATATCAAGCTGTATACAGAGACATAGAAAATTCATTCCAAGGCTTCTTTGGTACGAAAGTTAAATTAGAGGCTGGAAAAAGAAAAGGAAAGATAGTTATTGAGTATAACTCAAATGATGACTTAGAAAGGATCCTGGGCTTAATTAAATAGGAAGTGATTAATAAATGAATATGAATTTTGAATTTAATTTATTTAATGTTATTATTTTAATAATAAATATAGCATTGATTGCTATTTATGTATTAAACTCAATTAAACTTACAAAATTAAGAAAAAATTATTCTGATTTTATGACAAAACTCGGTAAAGGGAACAATATAAATGAAATGTTGCAGGAATATGTTAAGAGTGTTGATGAGATAAAAAAAGAAAACAATGAAATTGAAAGGTATTGCCAAAAATTAGATGAAGATTCAAAGAATTATCTAAAAAAGATTGGATTAGTAAGGTATAATGCATATAAAGATACTGGTAGCAATTTAAGTTTTGCTTTGGCAATTTTAAATGAGCATAATACCGGAATTGTATTAAACGGAATATATGGAAGAGATACATCAAATATATATGCAAAACCTATAGTAGAAGGAAATTGTGAATATGCATTATCAAAAGAAGAAGAAGAAGCTTTAGATAAGGCAATTAAATAAGAAAAATCCACTAATTATGAAATAAATTAACGAAATTCATGATTAGTGGAATAATTTTTCAATTAACAGTTTTGAAAAATGACATGATTTTACTTGCAATATACTAATAAATAGAGTATAATATAATTATGTTATTTAGGTAGATATGTAGAATTTACAATATTATTCTACACAAAACAAAGGAGAATTTTATGTATTATTTTAAACTAACCCAAAAAACATGCATTCTTGATGATGGAATTTTAATTGCCTGGTTTAGAAATAATTTTGATTTAATAGGAGAAAGACAAATTAGATATATGTTGTCTAATAATCGGAAGAAATTAATTTTAATTGGAAATATAATGGTAGATGTCCAGTGTTTTGGCGGTAATCTAGGAGATTTTTTATATGAAGTAAAAGAGTATAGATCAATAGCTAGAGAGGAAATGCCATATCTTTGCAGGCGTGATGAAACTATTTTCCGATTTCCTTTGGCAGTATCTGACAAAGACATGGATCATTATTCTTGTGGAAGACCATCTGGATATGATATGAAAGTACTAGAGCTATCATATGGAATACCTGCTTATGGAGGTAGACAAGTTTTTACAGATATAAATTCTATAAAATGTCTGGGAAAAGAGGCTTATAAATTAGCTAGTTTGCTAGATGAAAATGAAACTCAGCGAGTAATATTAACACAAAGTAATGAAATGCTAGAAATAACACTATGTCAAAAAAGTGGTGCTTGGAATAGCGAAAATATCTACTGTGTTGCAACAACCGAGTTTCATAAAGTAGCAGAAATGCGAGGAAAAGGTAAAATTTTTATAAGTGAAGAAAAAGCTTGTATATTGATTAGAAGAAATTTTGGAATTCGAGAAGAAGAAACACTAAAAAAATTAAAAAGTTTTCAAGGCAAAATAACACCTCAAGTTTATGCATGTCAAGATGAAGAAAGAAAAAAAGTAGTAACAATAGAGCTAGAAGAAAGCAAGTTTATGCGCTGCACAGAGGGTGAAGAATACGGAAATACATATTATGAATTGAGAGTTTATTAAAAGAAAAGTAAAATAGCGAGTAGATGGAATAAAAAACCTGGAGCTTGCTATTTTGCTATTTAAAAAAATTTCATAACTTTAATTTCTTTTAGAAGAAAGTGTTGAAATTTTTAGCTAAAACCTGAGTTTGACATTAAAAATAGTAAAACGTATCTGTAATTACGGAGATAAATTAATGAAATTTATGGTTAGAAGAATAATTTTTTAATAATTGCAAAAATTATAAATATATTGTTGACAAATAAGATAATTTTATGGTATGATATAACTTGTCACGAGATGATATGGAGAGGTGGTCGAGTTGGTTTATGGCACCAGTCTTGAAAATTGGCGTAGGTTTGTAGCCTACCGTGGGTTCGAATCCCACCCTCTCCGCCATTTTTTTATATTAAATATGTAAATGGAGCAGTACCCAAGAGGCTGAAGGGGGCAGTTTGCTAAACTGTTAGGGTAATACTTTAAACTAGTGAATTATTAATAATTAAATATATGGAGGCGTACCCAAGTGGTTGAAGGGGAGTGTTTGCTAAACACTTAGGGCTCGTAAGGGCCGCGGAGGTTCAAATCCTCTCGCTTCCGCCAATAATAATATAAAGTATTTTGCTTTATATTATTTTTTTTGCTTTTTTTTTATAATAAAAGGAAATATTGAAAAGTACATATAAATGCAATTAGTGACAAACAGCATCATTTAATTAGTGGAAAATTGGTGGATTTTATTTTTTATACTGTAAAATAATAATAGAATAAAAAATGAAGGAGGCAAAAATGCAGTTTCAAGAATTAAGACAAAGAATAATAGAAGATGAGTTTGTTTTTAGTATGTATAGGATACAAAATGTAATAAGCAAAATAATAAAAAATATAAAAACAAAAGAAACAATGAATTATGATGATTATGTGTTTGTTAAAACAGTAATATTAAAAGTTGATGATGCTTTGTGTAAGGCATATCAAGTTTTAAAATTAGATGAAGGAAAAAATATATAAAATTATAAACTAAGAAAAAATGTATGTATAATGGCTAGCTACTTTACTATTATAGATAAAATAAACGAGAATGAAATATAAGGTTGTAAAATTTATGAAAAGGTAATAATATTATATTTACAATATGTTTGGAGGAATTGTAAATATGAATAATAAAAAAATTACTAATAAGCAAGATATAACTAAATTATATTTTTTATATAAAGACGAATTATATGATAAAGTAGAAAAAGAAAGTACATATGCAGATAAAATAATAAAAAAGACAGAAAAGTTATATAATACTTTGACAAAAGAACAATGTATGCTTATGGACGAAATAGAAAACTTAAGAACTTTATATAAAGAAGAACAAGACAAAGAAATTTTCACAATTGCATATAGTTTAGGTGTTAAACTAATAATAGAAAGTTTTATGTAAAAAAATGCACAACAATAGTATAAAAATTATTGTTGTGTATTATTGTTTTCTATAAATAATTGATTTGGTGTACAATTTAGTATTGCGCATAAGCTAGTAAGTGTTGAATATTTAATGCTTTGAGTTTTATTAGTAACAAGATTATTAAAATTAGTATAACTTATAGGTTTTATATTATTTAATTGATTAAAGAGCCAATATTTTGATTTATTTTTTTCTTTTAATATATTTAATACATTTAGCTGTAACATAATATATCCCCCTTTATTAGTTTGTACTAAATATTTTATACAAAAGTGTTATAAAATATAACTTATAAAAACATAACTGATGAAAACAGTAGACAATAATATTTTGTTGTGATAATATTAAAGTGATAATACAAGAGAAAGGGGGATACACAAATGATAGATGCAAATACAGATATAGGAATAGGACTAGGAGTTGTTTTTATAGTGTTATTTGCAATTATAGCAATAGTTGCTGGAATAGTTATATATTTCTTGCCAAGTATTATTGCATATAAAAGAAAACACGAAAATAAAGGAATTATACTACTTATAAATTTTTTGCTGGGATGGACATTTTTAGGATGGGCAGGTTGTTTAGTGTGGGCTTTTTTAGATACTGATGGAAGTAAAGCTAATAATTTGACTAGAAACATTGGAGGAAATAAGTACGAAGATTTAGCAAGACTACAAAAATTAAGAGAAAATGGCACAATAACAGAGGCAGAATTTGAAGTTGAAAAAGCGAAATTATTAAGATAAGGAGAATGTTGAAATATGAAAAGAGTAATAAGTAAAGTTTTATGTATGGCAATGATAGTGTTTATATTTATAGGATTAACAAACATTTGCTTTGGTATAACGCCAAGCAATGTTAAACCATCAGAAGATGTAACAGAAATTAAAAGTATGGGAAGTGCAGTAGCTGGTGCTGGAATAATGACTGCAATTATAGTAATTGTAGGTATAATTATATACTTGATACCAACTTTTGTAGCATATAAACGAAAACATACTTATAAAGTGGCAATTATATTATTAAATATATTTTTAGGTTGGACTTTTATAGGTTGGGTTGGAACTTTAATATGGGCTTTCATAGATAACAATACTAGTAAAATTAGCACTGATAAATATGAAGAATTGGCAAAACTACAAAAATTAAAAGATAGTGGAACAATAACAGATGTAGAGTTTGAAGTAGAAAAAAATAAATTACTAAAATAAGGAGAAAAGTATATGGGAGCAAAAAACAAATATGGTACAGTAGAAACTGTACTTGATATAATAACAGGAATAGCAATGTTTTTTGGATTGATTTATAATTTATTTATTTTTGTTTGGGCAGTATTAACATTGGTATTTGGGTGTATATGTAAAAGAATAGGAAAAGATAAAGGCATTGATTATGGTTTTTTAGTTGGCTGGTTTTTAGGAGTTGTTGGCTTAATTATTATGTTAGTTTTGCAAGGTGATAAACAAAATACGCAGAACATTGATAAATATGAAGAGTTGACAAAATTACAAAAGTTAAAAGAAAATGGCACAATAACAGAAGAAGAATTTATAAAAGAAAAAAATAGAATATTAAAATAATTGGAGATGTAAGCTAATGAAAAAGATTAACAAAGAATTAATATTGTTACTTAGCATTATATTAGTTATAGGAG
This sequence comes from uncultured Clostridia bacterium, assembly GCA_934131055.1. Lineage (GTDB taxonomy): Bacteria > Bacillota > Clostridia > TANB77 > CAG-508 > CAG-245. The sequence goes on from CAKOZB010000003.1 coordinate 18,795, forward strand.
TTATTGGAACAATATGGTTTTATAAGAAAAAGGGAAATAACATAGAAAAAGAAATTGCAGAAGTTGTAAATACATTAAATGATGGGAATGGTAATTTAGGAGACTGGAGCAGAAACTTATATATAACAAAAGTAAATAAAGCAAGCAAAATAGATATTAAATTATTAGATGATGAAGCTAGAGAATACGTAGATGAAAAAAGTAAAATATTTATAATAAACTTAGAAGAAAAAACATATGGAACAGTGGAAATAGTGGTAGTAAATGGAGAAGTTACGGCTAATAGTATTTTAGGAGAATATGCTACTGAATTATGGAGAGATACAACAAATGATAAAGTTGATGTAAACAAAATAAATAAATTAATTAAATATAAGAAAAACACAAATAGTTTTGATGAAGTAAGTGAACAAGAAATAAATGTGATACTAGATGATAATTTAACGCAAAAGCAAATAGAAGAAACAATTGAAAATGTAAAGATGTTGGAGTATGTAAGTAGTGTGCAGAATCTAGGTGAAGGTATATTAATAGTTAATTTAACGGATCTTGCAAAATATGAATATGTAAAAAGTGAAATTGTTAAAATAGATGGGGTAAAAAATGTGGAATAACAAATATAAATAGTTATAAGAAAGAACATATGGAACAATGAAAATAGTTGTAGCAAATGAAAAAATTATGGCTAATAGTATTTTAGGCGAGAAAACTAGTAAATTATGGTGGTATACAACAAACGATAAAATTGATGTAAACAAAATAAATAAACTAATTAAATAAAATATAATAAGAACACTTGATATTTTTATATACAAGTGTTTTTTGTACGAGAATTGTTTTTAAAGTGTTTTTTCGTATTAGCTTATAAATTTTATTGGTGTTACATAAAAATTGCGAGATAGCTAAGCTGACGTTAAATAAGCATAAGGATATGCAAAGTAATTAGACAAGTATAGATATAAATTAAATAAACAGAAAAGAAAGTAAGAATTTTTAGAAGATAAAAAAATTTTTACTTTTTTTATTTTGCTTAAAAACATTGATAAATATAGTGTTTGAAGAAAAACAATACAAAAGAATTGTAAAATTATGAGCTAAAATAGAAAGTTTTACTGAAGTGAAGATGTTATTAATACTAGAACTAATATTAATTAGTTACTTTATTAATAAGGTGGTGCTGAATATGGTTGTAGAAACTTAATAAGTTAAACAAAAGAAAATATTAATTTAATTAATAAACACAACATTGCAACTACAACACAACAAGCATTAGCAAATAAACAACAAGGTTTCAAGAAAATACTATAGGAGGTAAAATATGAAACAAATTCGTTTTGTAAAAACGGAAAAATACAAAACAAATGATAAACGAGAAGTAAAAGTAACTAAATATAATAATGGAGATATTGTTGTTAAAGGTACATATATAAAAAATACTAATTTGCGAAGATACAAAAGATTAAATAAAGAAGAGTATATGGATGTAGCTACAGGAGAAATAAAAAAATATAAAACTAAAAATAGAACATTGGTAAGAGCAATGAAAAGGTTAAAAGAACTTTTAAGAAATAATTTTACTGGTGGAAACAAAGAACTATTTATTACATTAACATTTGAAAAAGTTATGAAAGAATATGAAAATGCTTGCAATGAAGCAAAGAACTTTTTTAGGAGACTAAAAAGAATATATAAAGATATTGAATATGTATATGTTTTAGAGCAACAAAAGAATTTAAATTGGCATATACATACTTGGTTAAAAAGTACAAGCACAAGTATAAAAAAATTATATATAAGTAATGATGAAATAAATAAAATATGGGGTTGTGGATATACAAAAACAGAAAGAGTTAAAGAAACAACATTAGATGTTGGAAAGTTAGTAGCATATATGGCAAGTACACAAACAAAGGAAAACATACCACCACATAAAAAAGCATATTACCAAAGTGAAGGTATAAAGAAAGCAAAAACGGAAGAAATGAAATATGGTGAATTTAAAAATACTTATGGAAAGAATGCAAATTTACAACACGAAGAAGCTATATATGTTGTAAGTAATTATACAGACAAAGTAATAAATGCACATTTTGCAGAAACTTGGAAGGAGCATAAAAACGATGAAAGCAAAAAATAATAATAATGCTATGTTTATATGCTTAAAACAAGCTAGTGAATTAATTGGATTAGATACAAGAACACTAAAGAAAATATTAGAAAATACAGAAGATTTACACTATACAAGAATAGGTAGAAAGATAATTATAGACAAAGCAGAATTAATAGACTACATAAAAACACATAGAAAAATAAATTATTAAAGGTGGCTTTGTTTGATGAAAGCATATAAACTAATGAGTAATAAAATAGAGATAATAATTTGAAAAGAGGTATAGATAAATGCAAAAAGGAATAAGAAAACAAAGAAAAGGTGAAGGTGGAGTAAGAAAACTATACAATGGAAAAATAGAAGGTACATACACGTTACATAGAGAAAATGGAACAACATTGAAGAAAAGTTTTACAAGAAAAAATTATGAAGAGATTTTAGACATAAAAGCAAGTTTAAGAAACTTAGGAATACTTGCAAATAATGTAAAAGATGTAAAAATAAATAAATATACGAATGAAGTAACAATAGAACGAATAGGACAAAGTAAAAATAGTAGTGAACTAAATAAAGACATAAGCTTTTTTGAGTATTGTTGTTATTATTTAGAAAACTATAGAAAAAATGGACTAAAAGGAAGAAAAGTTGAAGCAACAACATTTGCAAGTTATGTTGATAAAATAAAATTGTTAAACAAGTATATGGGAGATATAAAACTTAGACTAATAACACTTAATGATTTAGAAGACTGTATAGAAAAAATAAATAAAAATACTTGTGATACAACTGCAAGACAAGCAAGAGATATGCTAGAAAGTATTATGTATTATGCACATAAAGATGGAGTTATTGAAGAAAATATATTACAAGATAAAAAAATAACACTAAAGGAAAGTAAAGGCAAAAAAGAAAAGAAGGTAATTAAGAAAAAAGATTTAAAAGCTTTTTTTGATTGTTGTATGAAACATAAATATTATATATTAGTAATGGGATTAAATACAGGTTTAAGAGCTAGTGAACTTGCAGGAATTACTTGGGATAATATAAACTGGGAAGAAAAGACTGTTACAGTAGAAAAAGAATATATGAGAGTTTATGAATACAATAGTATGTTAGATGTACGAGAAAGTAAAAAAGTTTTTAAAGATTTAAAGACTAAAAATAGTTACAGAACAATAGGTTTAAATGAAGAAATGATAAAAATACTAAAATTGCATAAACAGCAGCAGATGAAGCTAGCAGAAAGACAAGGTAAAATATTTAGTGAAAAGGACTGGGTATTTACTACAAAAAAATATGAAGGATACTTAAGTGACTACATTGGGGACAGCTTAAAAAAAGTTGTTACTGAAATTAAAGCAGAAGGATACAAAGAACTTACTACACATTGTTTGAGACATACTTATTGTACACTAGGAATAGAACGAGGTATTAGAGTTGAAGAAATGAAATACATATTAGGACATAGTAATATAGCAGTAACAAGTAATTGGTATACACATTTAGATAAGAAAAAGATAGTAAATGATAGTAATACAGTAAATACATACTTAGAAAATTTTATGAAATAATAGTAAAAGAAAAAGATAAAAATATAGTAAAAAAATAGCAAAATATGGAATAATAATGGAATAAATAATTGCGGAAAAAGAGAGTTATAGAGACTGAACGAGGGGACATAATATATACTGGTTTTTGCTAAACTGCTAGGGTTCGTTAAGGGCCGCGGAGGTTCAAATCCTCTCTGTTCCGCCAAAGAATATCAAGAGTAATCTTGGTATTTTTTTTGCAAATAAAAAAACCACGTAAATTCGTGGTTTTTATAATCTATCTCTTTTTTATTCGTATATCATCACCAAAGAAATAACATATATTATAACTTCCTATAAGTCTAGAAATAATTCTTTCACCATATGTAGAAGCTAGATTATCTAAACTTAGATTTGTTGATATAATTGTTTTTGTTGCTTTATTATTTTGATTTAATAACCTAGTATTTATTAATGTAAACAGTTCTGAAAATTTCATATTATTTAAACTTTCAGTACCTAAGTCATCTATTACAAGGAGATCAACTGATAAAAGATTTTTTAATACATTAAAATTAGATGATTTTCCCAGTTTGTAATCTATAATTGAGTCTAGCATAATAGGAGCTGTTTGATAAAGTACAGTTTTATTTCTTTTTAACATTTCATTAGCAATACAATTTGACATGAATGTTTTTCCTAATCCAGTATTACCAATAAATAATAGATTTTTTTCTGTAGGATTATCAAAATTATCTATAAATTTATCACAGATTTTTTTTATAATTTTAATATTTTCTTTAGGAGATATTGACGAGTTGTATTTTTCTTTATTTATCTCATCAGAATAACAATCTAAAGAAAAATCCTCGAAACTATACTTTGAAAAATCAAAACTATTGATTTTATTGTATTCTGCATCAAAAATTTTTTGCTTTAAACAATTGCACATTTTTGTTGTATAGTTTTCTGTAATATAACCAGTATCTTTACACAGATTGCACTCAAATTGTGGATAAAAATATGTAGAATCTATATTTAAGCTGTTATATATTTCGTTTTTTTCATTTAACAGATATTCTTTTTTTGATTTTAATGTGTCTAATAAAGATCTATCATTAGTTTGTAAAATTGATTTTGCTGTTTGTATTGAAAATTTACTTAATTCATCATCAATCTCTTGCAAGCGTGGATTTTCTTGATAAATTTTTTCTTTTTTTATGTTTGCATCTGCAATTTCTTTATTCCTTTTTCTAGAATATTCTAAAAGAAGTTGCTTAAGAGTAGAATTATTCATTTTAGTAATCACATCCTTTTTTAATTGGAATTTGAATCATTATTCTCATTAAAATTATTAGCATATAAATCTGAAAAATTACTATAACTTCTTTGAGAATAATTATTATAACCTGTTTTCTTTTCGATATTTTTTATATCTTTATTTTTTTGCTTCATGTCAGCAAGGAATTTTTCGACTGCCTCCGGTGTTTTTAAACCTCTTTCATGCCAATCGGAAAGTATTTTATTAATATAGTCAAAATTTGGATTTGTTTTTGAAGTTGTTTTCTTTAGAGCAATTTCTATTATATTCATATTATATCCAAAGTCTTTTATCCATTTTTCAATATATGCATTTTCAAATTGAGAAAGTTGCCTATTTAAGCCTAATTTCTTAGAAATAGACTTAGTTATTTTTGCAAAAGCTTCTTGTTCTTCATAGTATTTATTTAAATCTTCATATGTTTTTACACCATTTTGAGACCAAGCTTCTGCAACTGCTTGAATGTAATTTCTATGCAAAGCAGAACGGTTAAAACAATATCTAAATAAAGATACCATAACTTCTTCATCAAATGAGTATTTACTAAACCAAAGGTCTATATCACCATACCAAGAAGGAGACATTACGCCTTGGAAAAACTCATTATTAATGCTTTCTATAGCTTTTGCTCTATATTGATTTTTCTCTGTATTTTTTATTTGATCTGGAGTTTGGGTTACTTTTGGTGTATAAAGTTTGTATAATTCCATTTCTTGCATATTTGCAAATGCATAACCAGAGTTTTTTCTAATTAATAAGCCAAGACCTTCCCAATATTTAATAGAATCTTGTATGGATTTTAATGGCAGATTTAACTTTTTTGATAAATCATTTATTTTTATTTCTTTTCCATACTTAGAAAGAAAATATAAATATAAAAATACCTTTATTGCATCACTACTTGCTTGAGAATAATACTCTGTAAAAAAGGCATCTGGAATACTTGTTAT
>CAKOZB010000004.1 GCA_934131055.1 uncultured Clostridia bacterium
TATTATGGAAATGAATTAGGATTTGAAAAAGTTACATGGAAAAGATGTGTTGACCTTAATGATAGACAGTTAAGAAAAATTGAAACTGGACTATCTGGTGAGAAAAACATAGTTGCAAGAGAAGATGGATTTGATATTACTGTTGCCTCTGAAATAATGGCTATTTTATGCTTGGCAACTGATATCGAAGATTTGAAAAGAAGAATTGGAAACATTATAGTCGGTTATAATAAAGAAGAAAAGCCAATTACTGCAAGAGATTTACATGCAGAAGGAGCGTTAACTGTTTTACTAAAAGATGCAATAAAGCCAAACTTGGTTCAAACTTTAGAACATACTCCAGCAATAATTCATGGAGGCCCTTTTGCAAATATTGCTCATGGGTGTAACAGTATTATTGCTACTAAAACTGCAATGAAATTAGCAGACTACACAATAACAGAGGCTGGTTTTGGATCTGACTTAGGTGCAGAGAAATTTATAGATATTAAATGCAGAAAGGCAGACATAAAGCCAGACGCAGTCGTTTGTGTTGCTACAATTAGAGCATTAAAGTATCATGGAGGACAAGCAAAGGAAGAAATTAAAACAGAAAATCTTGAAGCATTACAAAAAGGAATAAAAAATTTAAATAAACATTTGGATAATTTAAAAAATGTATTTGGATTAAATGTTATTGTTGCGATAAACAAATTTGACACAGATACAGATGCAGAGATTGAACTACTAAGTAATGCACTAAGAGAGCAAAACATTGAAATGAGTCTTGTTGAAAGCCATGAAAAAGGAAGCGAAGGTGCAATCGATTTAGCCGAGAAAATTATAAGAATTGCAGATGAAGAAGAAAACATGCAATTTGCTTACAATAATTCAGATAGTGTAAAAGAAAAAATAGAGAAAGTTGCAAAAAATATTTATGGTGCAACAGGTGTAGAGTATTCGGAAAAAGCATTGCAAGAGATTGAAAAAATAGAAAAAATGGGATATTCGCATTATCCAGTATGTATTGCAAAAACACAATATTCATTCTCGGATGATCCAAAAAATCTAGAATGTAATGAACCGTATGAGTTACATGTAAATGACGTAGCATTAAAAACTGGAGCCGAATTTATAGTTGTAATCACTGGAAAAATAATGACAATGCCAGGGCTTCCAAGAGTTCCAGCTGCCGAAAAAATTGATATTGATAAAAACGGAAATATAATAGGAATATTTTAGTATAAATCCACTGGATCAAGGAATAATAAACTTGAAAGGTGGAATTTTTATGTTAAAAAATAAAAAAGTAATCGCAATTATTTCAGTATTATTAATAATATTTTTGTTATATAACATATTTTTTACAAATAATAATATATTAGCATTATCAAAATATGGCTCGAGAGGTTCGGAGGTTACGCAGATTCAGACTAAATTAAAGAGATGGGGATATTATTCTGGAAGTATTGATGGAATTTATGGCTCTGAAACGTTAGCGGCTGTTAAGTATTTTCAAAGAAAAAACGGATTAACAGTTGATGGAATTGCCGGAAAAAAGACACTAGAGGCAATGGGAATATTTAATTCTAGTGGTAATTCAAACTCTAGCAACAGCACGAGTAGCAGTGATTTAAATTTACTTGCAAGAACCGTGTACAGTGAGGCAAGAGGAGAACCATATGCAGGGCAGGTTGCCGTTGCAGCTGTTGTACTAAATAGAGTAAAAAGCAGTTCATTTCCAAATACAATAGCAGGAGTAATATACCAAAAGGGTGCATTCACGGCAGTATCAGATGGTCAAATTAATTTAACACCAAACCAAACAGCATACAATGCTGCAAGAGATGCGCTAAATGGTTGGGATCCATCATATGGCTCAATATACTACTTCAATCCAAGCACTGCAACAAATGCGTGGATTTGGTCAAGACCACATGTTGTTACAATAGGAAAACATAGATTTTGTAAATAGCAATAAATGCTTGACAAACCTCCAACATATTGATAATATAAAGTAGCAGAAATATTAGGAGGATACAATGATTTTTTACCCTAAAAGTTACTTTAAAAACATATTAGAAATAGACATGAACTTTATAGAAAAAAATAGTATAAAGGCTATTCTATTGGACATAGACAACACCATGATAGACACTGATAATAATATATTAGAGGGGCTAGAAGACTGGGTTAAAGAAGTAAAAAAACATGGTATTAAATTCTGTATTCTATCTAATACAAATAAAAAGAAAAAAGCAGAAAAAATGTCAAAAAAGTTGGAGGTTCCATATATTTATTTTGCTAAAAAACCATTAAAATTTGGCTTTAACAAGGCAAAGAAAATAGTACAAGAAAATAGCGAAAATATAGCTGTAATTGGAGACCAAGTACTAACAGATGTGCTTGGAGCAAACAGGAACCATATGTACTCAATCTTAGTTGAACCACTTGCCGAAAAAGACATTTTTGTAACAAGATTTAATAGATTAATAGAAAGACAAATTTTAAAAAAATATAAACAAAAGTAAAAGAGGTATTTAAATGTACATTAACAATATAAACATATTATATTATTTATTTTTAGGAATTATTGGGCTTGGAATTGGTCAATTTGTGGCATGGAGTACAGTAAGACTTCCAGATTATAAAAAAGTTTTCGTAAAAGAATTTTTTACAATTTATTTAAAAAATGAAAAGCCTAGATACATATACATGGTGGCGACGGCGCTACTGTATGTTGGAGTTTTGTATTTGTATGGATTTCAAATAAAAACATTAGCGTATCTAGCCTTAATACCAATGTTAATTAGTGCCTTAGCAATAGATTACAGACTGAAAATAATTCCTAACAGATTAAATTTAACAATCTTTGAAGTTGGACTAGTTTACACATTCGTAGAAGGAATTGTAAACATAAATATAGCTATAGACATGCTACTTGGAATGGTTGCTGGAGCTGGAATTTTCTTATTTATAACATTAGTAGGAGGCTTAATTGCAGGGAAAGAGGCAATGGGGTTCGGAGACGTAAAACTAATGGGAGCACTTGGCTTATTCTTCGGTTGGAGAACAATAATTATAATTTCACTTATTGCCTTCTTATTAGGAGCAATAATTGGAGTAGCATTAATAATTTGTAAGAGAAAAACAGGAGACGAGTATATTCCATTTGGTCCATTTATAGTAATAGCAACAATAATAGCAATATTTGTACCATTCAATGTATTATTCTTTGTATTACTTAAGATATTTACACTAGGAACGTATAAGGGACAGTTAATATAACAACTTGAAACTCGTATATATAGAAGGGGATGCAGTAAAAAATGAACAATAATATTCGCTGGCTAAGAGATAAAATAAAAATGTTAGATATGCAAGGCATAATAATTTCTAATCCGATAAACATAAAATACTTGACTGGAATTGAAGCAGATGGTGTGTTTTTAATTACGCCTAAAGAAAATATTTACATAACAGATGGAAGATATGTAGAAGCTGTAAATAATACTTTAACATTAAATGATGAAATAGTTGTGTATGATATGCAAGACATATCAAGAGACGACTATGAAAATTTCTTCTTGTTTTGTGAAAATGTTGGCTTTGAAGAGGAATATGTTACATACGCAAAATATAAAGACTTTATGCACAGATATAAAATAAACAATTTGGAAGAGACAGAGGGAATAATCGAAAAACAAAGAATGATTAAAGACCCAGAAGAAATAGAGCTTATAGAAAAAGCTTGTAAAATTACGGACGATTGCTTTAATCATTTAAAGAGTTTTATAAAAATTGGATTAACTGAAAAACAAATTGCAAAAGAAATTGACGATTTTTTCATAGGAAATGGTGCAGAAGATGTAGCGTTTAGCACGATAGTTGCGTCTGGTAAAAATTCATCTATGCCACATGCAGTACCAACAAATAAAAAAATAGAAGCAGGAGACCCAATAACAATAGATATGGGGTGTAAATACAAAGGATATTGTTCAGATATGACAAGAACAATATTTGCAGGATATGTACCAGAAGAAGTAAAACCAGTATATGAACTAGTTTTAAAAAATCAGAGACAGGTAATTAACGAAATGAAAGAAGGAGTAAACCTAAAGCTTGTAAGTAGAATGGTTGAAAATGATTTTAAATTACACGGATATGATTTAATACATGCGTTAGGACATGGAGTTGGATTACAGATACACGAATTCCCATATGCAAGTACTAGAGTTGACTTTGTGTTAAAAAATAATATGATAGTAACAGATGAACCAGGAATATATATACCAAATCAATTTGGTGTAAGAATAGAAGACACAGTGCTTGTAAACAGGGGAATGAGTACAAGTTTAACAAAGTCGGAAAAAGATTATGTGATTGTAGATGCATAAAATTAGTTAAAATGAGACATATTAACTTTTTACGAAATTTCAACATGTCGTGCTTGGTCGGAGCTCCTTCGAACTCCTCAAAAGGCGCACCTCCAGTTGAATTTCTAAAAAGTGAATATATCTCACATTAAACTAGCAAATTTAAAGACTGAAAAAAAGTGCTACAACACTTGATTTTTCGCCTAAAATATGGTATGATTACATAGTCGCGTTTTAATGAGATGAAAAATTAAAAAATATAATAAAAAACTAGAAAGGGGTAATAATAATGGCAAGCGTATATTCAGCAGGCGATTTTAGAAACGGAACAACATTTGAAATGGATGGAAATGTATTCAGAGTAGTAGAATTTCAACATGTAAAACCAGGAAAAGGATCAGCATTCGTAAGAACAAAATTAAAAAATGTAATATCAGGAGCAGTTATAGAAAAAACATTTAACCCATCAGAAAAATATCCAGCAGCTCAAATAGAGAAAAAAGAAATGCAATATTTATACAATGATGGAGATTTATATTACTTCATGGATAATGATACATATGAGCAAATACCTTTAAACAAAGAACAAATTGGAGATGCATTAAAATTCATAAAGGAAAACATGAGTGTAACAATGCTTTCATATAAAGGAAGCGTATTTGCAGTAGAACCACCAATGTTTGTTGAGCTAGAAGTTAAATATACAGAACCAGGATTTGCTGGAAACACAACAACAACATCTGGAAAACCTGCAACATTAGAAAATGGATATGAACTTACAGTTCCAATGTTTGTTAACATCGGTGATGTTATAAAAATAGACACAAGAACTGGAGAATACATGGAAAGAGTTTAATTTTGGTTGAACTCAAAACATTAAAAATTTAAATTAGTATAAAAAATATTAATTTATTAGTATAAAAAATATTAATTTAAAGGAAGGATAAATTATATGGCAGAATTTAGTGAAAAATATTCTAAAATAATAAAGGATATAGAAAAAAATATTTCTGATGAGAAAGAAAGAGAAATCGTTTTGAAAAAAGTTTCTGAACTTTCATTCATGTATATGGATGTAATTGATAGAATTTCAAATGTTAATTCAGAGAGAATGGATGATATAGAAAAATATCAAGATAAATTAGATGAAAAAATAGGCAAGGTAAAAGATACAGTCGACTTAATAAAAAAAGATATCTATGAAGATGAAGACTATGATTTTGAAATAGTTTGCCCATATTGCAATCATGAATTTGTTGCAGACATAGAAGATGAATTAAAAGAAGAAATTGAATGCCCAGAATGTCATAATAAAATAGAACTAGACTGGGATGGAGAAAACGATGATTGCTGTTCAGGTGGATGCTGTGGATGCGGACATCATGATGAATGTGGTTGTGATGATGACGAAGAAGATAGCAATACTGACAACGAAGAAAAAGACGATAATGATGATGACATGTAATTTAAATAAAAATCTATAAGAGAAATCTTGTAGATTTTTTTGCTTTGGGTATTGCACAAATCTATTTTTTATGATATTATTATAAAGTCAGTTAGGGGTATGGTGTCAGTGGTAGCATGCCGGTCTCCAAAACCGTTGGGCTGAGTTCGAGTCTTAGTACCCCTGCCACATAATAAATTAGAAGGTAAAGCCGTAAGGCTTTATTTTTGTTTTAGAGAGTATTGAAAAAGTTTAGCGGATTTACCGCTAAACCATCTTTTTTTATTGTTAAATGTAAATGGCAACCGGGTAGTAGCCCCATTAGTTGGTTTTCCTAAAGAATCCTTGTATGGATTGTTTATAATGCCATACACATTTTTTGGACCAACGTTGGCAATTATTTGGCCAGCCACTACTGTGTCATACTTGGATACAATAAAGTTTGGAGAAACGTGACAATAAGAAACTTTTATGTCATCATTTTCAACTACTATTGTATATCCACCACCAGCTCCCCAGCTTGCAAATGTAACAGTGCCAGAACAAACAGAGAGAATATTAGTTCCTTCTGGTGCTGGTATGTCTATTCCAGAATGATAAGTTGAGGCACCAGAGGTAGGAGAGGTTCTATAGCCAAAATAAGAGCTAATGTACGTGTAGCCATCTAAAGGCCATATAAAATTATTTTCTAGTGTGGTATTCGAGTTTTGAGTGATAAGAAAAAATACTAATACAATAAATATAAGCATAATAGAAAAATATCCACTGATAAATTTAAAAAAACTATTAAACAAGATAACCTCCTTTGGAAAATATCTATATTAATAGTTTTTGGTATTTTAATTAATTATTATTTTGACTTTTTAAATGCAAAGAATTTACTAATGAAGAAGTTTAAGATTATAACGATTACTGTTACAACCATTTTAACTGCCATCTGCCAGAAATCACTTGCACTTACAAAAGGTATTAAAAACAGAAGTGCATCAAGGCCAAATTCTAAGACCATAGTAAAAGCTCTTCCAGCAATAAACTTCCAGAATTCTTTAAATTTTTCATTCAATCCTTTTGCTTCAGAATGAAAAACTAAATCTTTATTGGTAATATAAGCAACAAGAACTGCTGCAATAATAGCAATTGCATTTGCAACATTTTTATCTAGGTTAGAAAAAGCTTTAGTTAAAATTGCAAATGTTCCCCAGTTTATAATAGTTGTTAGTACACCGAAAACAGCATATAATATAACTTCTTTAGTACAAAATTTTTGTATTAATCCTTTTATTTTTTCAGTTAAATTTTTCATAAAAACCCCATTTCATTAATATTAAAAATAATAACATACAATTTGAAGTTTGTCTATAATTTTATATATTTTTTGTAAAACAAAGATAAAAAATGCCCAAGGTAGTAAACAATTTAGTCTACTACCTTGGGTGCTTCAAAGGTATGTGGGGTATGTCTACCACGTTTTCATGCCCCTCTTTCGAGAATTGCTTTGACGTTGAGCCAGCTTTCAATTTTGGGTAACGTATCTATAACTTCGTTATAGTCGTAGCCCCGCATTTTTAAAGCTTTCACAGCGGTTGAAAACTCTGCAAAATCTTTTGCAAAATTTGCATTTGATGCAATTGCAACAAATTTTTTGAATACCTCGATATCATCGAGAATATTACCAACTGTCGGATGACGTTCGATGTCCTTTTCATCGTTAAGCGTTGCTTTGAAGGCAGACAGCTGAATTCTAAGAGGAGAATCAGAACGGTTAGGTTCTTTCGAGACAGCATTTTCCATACTACTAGAAGCAGATGGAAGAGCCTTGTTTGGCTCATAAATGATGTCATCTTCGTTAAAAGAAGTAACCTCAGCAGAATTTTCGTATTTAGCTCCAGTTGTCACTTTATTGGTGGCAATCGAATTAGATCCAATCGACAACCAAAGTGCTTTCAAATAATTATGCAGTACTGCTGCATGATTCATAAAGAATTCTGCTTGATAAAACTGAAATCCTATTGTCCGAAGCCCTCCAAAGATATTTTCAGGAGAACTGCTCAGAAGATAAAAAATCCTATTCATGTCATATTCAGAAGATCTAAGACATTTATTGTAACAATAAGAACATGCTACATATGTCAAGATTTCATCATACGACAACGCTTTGAAGAGTGACTTGTAAGCTTTTTGGCAGCTCTCTGGATATTGAACCTTTAAAAAGTTCGGATGAACTTTTCGGCGCTGGTATCGAAGTTCGTTACGCAATGGTTTAATCATTGTTTTAGGAATTTCAATGGAGCGTTCTGCTATAGGGGGTTCGTTTTCGAGAATATCTTCATTGAAGTATTCAATTTTTTCTCGAATCCCTAACTTGTGTAATCCTCCAAAAGGACTGAGTGTTAGCAGAAAAAGAACATCTGCTGCGTAAATGTCATCGGAATTGGTGACAAACTTGAAAAAGATGTCAACTAGTTGGTTTTGCCAATGTTTAGGCAATGCGTCAAACTGACTCTGGAATTTACTCCGAAAGATAATCGGAGCATTGCTTGTACGAATAATTGTTGTTTTTTCCATACACAATTCTCCTTTTTGCATTTTTGTGTTTGTAATGTGAGGCAAAAGCCTATACATCATATTATACGCTATTTTCTATATTATGTCAAACAAAAAAATAACTTATATTGGAAAAATGATAGACATTAAATAAAAACTGGTGTATAATAATTACATATGGGGATGTATTTGGTTTTCGACAGTATCCCAGAAGTATATGTAGCGAGTAGTGGATGGCTGCTTCGGCCACTATAAAAAAGCAGAAATAAAAATAAACGCTGATAATACAGAATTAGCATACGCTGCCTAAGATTAGGCGCACGTCTTACTAGGAAGGCCTACGGTCTTAGATAAGGCGTCAATTAGTAGGATAACAACACTGCTTTAGCCATTAAAGCAGTAGGTAAAACAAATGGCTACTTGTAAAATTCGTTTGTTTGTTAATGAATTTTACAGGGAAAACTAAATAACAAACTGCACTCGGAGAAACATATATGGAAAGAATATTGGACAGGGGTTCAACTCCCCTCATCTCCACCAAAATTTATATATGTATTAAGTGAAAAATGGTTGTATTATCTATTTAGAAGAATACAACTTTTTTTTATTAAGAAAATATAAAAAATGCTTGACAAATACAAACAGACGTTCTATAATCAATTTCATTAAATGTGAATGGAGTGATGGGTATGAAAAATGCGAAGAAAGAAAATCAAACGTTTGAAGACATTAGACACATTGACGAGAAGGGAGTAGAATTTTGGTATGCGAGAGAATTGATGCCTATTTTGGAATATTCAAATTGGCAGAATTTTGAAAAAATAGTGAAAAAGGCTAAAATATCTTGTGAAAATAGTGATATAAGTGTGTTAGACCATTTTACTAATGTCAATAAAATGGTCTTAATAGGTTCAGGAGCTTATAGAGAACAGACAGATTATAAACTAAGTCGTTATGCTTGCTATTTGATAGCACAAAATGGAGATAGCAGAAAAAAGGTAATTGCTTTAGCACAAACATATTTTGCAGTACAGACAAGGAAGCAGGAAATTACAGAAAAAGAATACAGTCTGTTAACTGAAGATGAAAAAAGATTTTACCAAAGAAATTTAACCAGAAAAGGAAATTATTCGCTCAATATTGCTGCTAAGAATGCTGGGGTAAAGAACTTCGATAAATTTCACAATGCAGGTTATAAAGGATTATATAATGGAGAAACAGCTGACGATATAGCTAAAAGAAAAGGGCTAAGATATAGAGAAGATATTTTAGACAATATGGGAAGTGATGAATTAATTGCAAATTTATTTAGAATTTCTCAAACAGAGCAGAAATTAAAAAAAGATAATATACAAACTGAAAAAGAAGCAAATAAAACCCATTATAATATTGGAAAAAATATAAGAGAAGTAATTGAAAAGAATGGTGGAACTATGCCAGAGGATTTACCAACACCTGAAAAAAGTTTGAAGCAACTTGAGAAAGAAAAAAATAATATGCTTAAAAACAATAAATGAAATCATATTTAAATTATTTCAGAAATATAAAAGAGTCGTACCATCTATTCAGAAGATACGACTCTTTTATTGCGAATGATATCATTCCCGACCTTTGAAGAACTTGCTCATCGCAAAGCATGCAATAGACTTTGCAAAGTTGCTGTCATCGAATTTTACTTCGCGGATGTTTAATGCCTTAAAGTCGGAATAGACAAAACTGGAAACTTCCTGGCTGGCTAAAGCTCCTCCGACGATTAAAACGGAGGGATGTACAAACTGCATAAAAGGAATAATTTTTTGCAATACGATGTCTTTCGCCTCAAAGAGGCTAATTGGATCTGTAATGAATTATATAAGCTTTAGGAAGTTGAAAAGGAGGGAAAATTAAAAACATAATAAAATCTTTATTGGATTTTTAGTAATAAAACTTGAATTTTCAATTAAATTATGGTATAAATATATTGAGTGGTGCTCAAGAAACTTTCGAAGCCTTGAGTCATTTTTTTATTTAATAGGAGGTATAATGAAAGAATACAAAAGCAATGAAGAACTCATAAATTACCTTATATCAAAAAATATGATTGTAAATGATAAAGAAAAAGCTTTGAAGAATATAGAAAAATATTCTTATTATTCTATTATAAATGGGTATAAAGCTGTTTTTAAAGATGGGAATAATAATTATAAAGAGAATACCTCATTTGAAGAAATATTCGCATTATATGAATTTGATAAGAATATTAAAGCTATATTTTTAAAGTACATCTTAGAAATAGAAGTGATAATAAAATCACTTATGGCAAATAATATTGCAGAAATATACGGAATAGAAGATTATTTAAAATTGAATAATTTTGATGATAGTGCTAATGAAAATTTAATAAAAGATTTTATAGAGAAAATAGAAAAAGAAATTAATGATAATTATATAAAACATACAGCTATAAAGCATTATAAAGATACATATGGCTTTGTTCCGCCTTTTGTTTTAACTAAAATTTTAACTTTGGGAGCGATTAGCAAATATTATAGTTTGCTTAAGCAAAGTGATAGACAAAAAATAAGTAAATATTTTAAGCTATCAGATAAATTATTGAAACAAATCTTAATAAATTTAACTATGGTAAGAAATATTTCTGCTCACTCAGATAGGTTATTTGCTTATAGGAACAAATATGATATTAGCTTTAAAAATATTGAAAAAGACTATAATAGAAAAGAAAACTTGTGTAATTTATATATGATTATAAAATGTATGCAAGTATTACTTGATGAAGAAAAACGTAGAGAATTTGATAGTTTACTTACTAAGGAAATAGCAAGACTAAAAGAAAAGTTAATTGCTATTGATATAAATGATATTTTAAAAATAATGGGATATGATGTATAATACCAATTAAACTTGAATAAAATAGTATGGAGTAGTGCTTAGAAAACTTTTGAAGCTCTAAGTCATTTAATAACCTAGAGTCAGTAGTTGATTCTAGGTACTTTTTTGTGTTTTATAAAAATGACAGATAATAATAAAAGTTTTTCAATATATTTTATAAAATGTAAATAACGTGATGTTGTTTGATGCTTTCTGAAAATCTCCTTGTATTTTTACTTGACTTATAGTATATTATTCTTCGAAGGAGTGTGATTTATTTGAAAATTACTGATGAGAAGGAATTAAGAAAAATTGCAAATGATGTTAGAATTGATATAATAAATGAAGTATACAGTGCTAAATCTGGTCACCCAGGAGGGGCACTATCAATAGCAGATATATTAACGGTTTTATATTTTAATCAAATGAATGTAAATCCAGAGATGCCAGAATCTAATTTAAGAGACAGATTGGTGCTTTCGAAGGGGCATGCATCAGCTGCTTTATATGCGGTGCTTGCAGAAAGAGGATTTATTAATAAGGAAGATTTAAAAACTTTCAGAAAATTAGGTTCAAACTTACAAGGACATCCAGACATGGAAAAAGTTCCGGGAGTGGATATGTCTACTGGTTCGCTGGGGCAAGGTTTGTCTATTGCAAATGGAATGGCTATTGCATCTAAAATGGATAATTTAGGTTGCAGAGTTTATTGCATTCTAGGAGACGGAGAAATTGAAGAAGGACAAATTTGGGAAGCTGCAATGACTTCTAATAAATATAAATTAGATAATTTATGTGTAATTTTAGACAATAATGGCTTGCAAATAGATGGTAATGTTGAAGATGTTAAGGCTTTAGATTGTTTGCATAGCAAATGGGAATCATTTGGATTTAATGTTATTCCATGTGATGGTCACAACATTGATATGTTAATAGATAGTTTCGAGAAAGCAAGACAGACTAAAGAAAAGCCAAGTATAATTATTGCTAGAACTGTAAAAGGAAAAGGAGTTCCGTTCATGGAGAACAAAGCCGAATGGCATGGAAAGGCTCCAAGTGATGAAGAATATGAAAAGGCAATGAAGGCACTGAAATTAGAGGAAGAAAAAATAGAACATAATATTTCGGAACTAACTGGAAAGGAGGATACAATATGGTTTTAGACGAAAAAATTGCAACGCGTCAAAGCTATGGAGAGGCTTTAGCAGAGCTAGGAGAAGAAAATAAAAATGTAGTTGTACTAGATGCAGATTTATCTGGAGCAACAAAAACATCAATTTTTGCAAAGAAATTCCCTGAAAGATTTTTTGATATGGGAATTGCAGAACAAGATATGATGGGAACTGGAGCTGGACTTAGTACTTTTGGAAAAATTCCATATGTTAGTACTTTTGCGGTGTTTGCAGCAGGAAGAGCGTATGATCAAATAAGAAATACAATAGCGCACACAAATGCTAATGTAAAAATATGTGCAACACATGCTGGAATAACTGTTGGCGAAGATGGTGCAACACATCAAATGCTAGAAGATATAAGCATGATGAGAACCCTTCCAAACATGATGGTTATGAGTCCATCTGATGATATTCAAACTAAATGGGCAATAAAAGAAATTGCAAATGTAAATGGACCAGTGTATGTAAGATTATCAAGACTTGCAACACCAGTAATATATGATGAGGAATTTGTTAAAGAAAACAATATAAAATTTGAAATTGGTAAGGCAATTCAAATTGGAGATGGAACAGACGCAAGCATAATAGCAACAGGCGTGACAGTTTCTGAGGCCTTAAAGGCGCAAGAAGCGTTAAAAGAAAAAGGGATAAATATAAGAGTAATAGATGTTCACACTATAAAACCATTAGATAAAGAAACGATAATAAAATGTGCAAAAGAAACTAAAAGGATAATTACAATAGAAGACCATAGCATAATAGGAGGTCTTGGAACGGCTGTATGTGAGGTGCTTTCAGAAAATTTTCCAGCAAAGGTAACAAGAATAGGAATGAATGACACATTTGGAGAATCTGGAAAAGCAGAAGAGCTTTTAAAAAAATACAATTTAAATAGCGAATATTTAGTAAAAATATTATCTAAATAAAAGACAAGAATTCTTATTTGTATAAGCCATCAACATGTCGTGCTTGGTCGGAGCTCCTTCGGCCTCCTCAAAAGGCGCACTTCCAGTTTCGGTTTAAAAAATAAGAATTCTTGCTTTAAGAAATATATAAATTCTTACAAAATAATTGTGAATTTTTTGTGAATTTTATACTCTTGAATAATAGCGAATATCAAGAAATTTAAGTGAGAAAATTAAACTTAAATTGCTATTTTTTTTGCCGAATACTCTTGCATTTAACATCGTTTATTGTTATTATAGAGAAGAATAAAATATTATGATATAAGATGTCGAATATATGACAATCATTTTACTAAAGACAGAATTTTAAAATGACCGAAAATGGTCTAAGATAAATAAAACTATTAATTTCGCCCAAAAAGGGGCGTCCCTAATGGGCGAAAAGTTGCCGAGAAAGGGCGAAGAGAGGATTTTAAAATGATAGAGTTTAGAAATGTTTCTAAAGTATATGATACTGGCACAGAGGCTGTACACAATGCTAATTTTACTATTAATAAAGGAGATTTTGCGTTCTTAGTTGGTAGCTCTGGTTCTGGTAAGTCTACTTTAATAAAGTTAATTTTGAAGGAGGAAGAGCCAACTTCTGGACACATTATTATTAATGGAAAAGATACTACTTTCTTAAAGCCTAAGAGAGTTCCATATTTAAGAAGAAGTATGGGTGTTGTTTTCCAAGATTTCAGACTTTTGCCAGATAAAACTGTTTATGAGAATGTTGCTTTTGCAATGTATATTGTAAGGGCTACACCAAAACATATAAGAAGACAAGTGCCAATGGTTCTTGCAATGGTAGGCCTTTCAGATAAAGCAAATGTATATCCAAATGAGTTATCTGGTGGTGAGCAACAAAGAGTTGCGCTTGCTAGAGCATTAGTAAACAATCCATCAATGTTAATTGCAGATGAGCCTACAGGAAACCTAGACCCAGATACAGCTTGGGATATTATGAGACTTTTAAATGAAATCAATTTAAGAGGTACTACTTTGGTTGTTGCAACACACGCAAAAGATATAGTAGATAAAATGAACAAAAGAGTTATTCGTATAGAAAACGGAAATATTATAAGTGATAAAAAAGGTGGGTATGACAGTGAAGCATAGTATATTTGGTTATTTATTAGGAGAAGGTTTTAGAAATGTATTTCACAATAAAAAATCATCGGGTGCGTCACTTGCAATTATGTGTGCCACTATGTTGATTTTTGGCTTATTTTTCATGATTATAGAAAACCTAAACAATGCAGTTGAAACATTGGAAACACAACAAGGAATTCAAGTGTTTATTCAAAAGACTGCAACAGATGCTCAAATGGAGCAAATTGGAGAACAAATACAAGCAATAGATGGAGTAAATAAGGTAACATTCGTATCTAAAGAAGATGCGTTAAATCAAACTAAAGAAAAGCTAAAAGACAAGCAAGCTTTAATTGCAGGTTGGGACGAATCTAATCCATTTAAAGCCTCATATTTAGTAACATTAACAGACTTGAAACTAAGTTCTCAAGTACAAGATGAAATAAAAAAAATAGACAATATTGATAGTATACAAAGTAGAGACGAAACAATTAATGGCTTAGTTGCAATAGCAAATGGAGTAAGAATTGTTTCTGCTGTAATATTAACATTGCTAGTATTAATATCTATATTCATCATAGGAAACACAATAAAATTAACAGTACATGCAAGAAGAAAAGAAATATCAATTATGAAATATGTTGGAGCAACAGACAGCTTCATTAGATGGCCATTCGTAATTGAAGGTATAATAATTGGTATTGTTGCAGCATTACTTTCAATACTAGTTCTTGGAATTGCATATAGCTTAATTACAAATGCAGCAGCAAACTCAATAATAAGTACAATGGGAATAAAACTTCTATCATTTACAGATATGACAACATTATTAGTTATTGTGTATATGGTATTAGGAATAGGAATTGGTGCATTAGGAAGTTCTATTTCAATGAGAAAATATTTGCAGGTATAAAGGAGAAAAACTATGAAAAAAAGAATGTTATTAACTGTACTGTCAGCTTTAACAGTACTTATGCTAATATCATCAATAGTAGTAAAGTCATATGCATCTCTTACGGACGATAAGAGTGATGTGCAAAACAAGATAAATGAAGCTAAAAATGCGTTAAACGACATATCTGACGACAAAGATGAAGCTGAAACAGAATTGCAAAAAATTACTACACAAGTTACAGAAGCACAAAAGCAATTAGATACATTAGCAGCACAAATAGATGAGCTAAATGATACAATAGATGAGAAACAAAAAGAGATTGAAGATGAAGAAGCAGAAATTGAAAAGACAGATAATCTATTAAAAGAGAGAATGGTTGCTTTATACGAAATTGGAGAAACTTCATATTTAGACGTACTGTTTAATTCGGAAAATATACTAGATTTCTTATCTAACTATTCGATGATACAACAAATTGTTGAAACTGACTCGGCTTTGATTGATGAATTGGAAGCCAAGAAGGAACAACTGCAAAAAGATAAAGGTAATTTAGAAGAAGATAAAGCTAAAGTTATATCAGTAAAAGCAGATCAAGAAGTTAAAAGAGCTCAGCTATCTGCATTGCAAGAGAAAAAACAATCAGAAATTAATAAACTATCAGCTGATGAAAAGGCAAAACAAGCAGAGTTAGATGCCTATAATGCTAAGTTAAAAGAGATTGATGATGCAATCGCAGAGGCTTTGAGAAAAGCTCAAGAAGAAGAGAAAAAAAATAATGCAACAAATGGTGGAAATGGAAGTAGTTTTGATGGAACTTTTGCATGGCCATTAGATTATTCACCAAGAAGAGTAACTTCTAGAATGAAATACAGATGGGGCAGATGGCACAAGGGTATAGACATTGGAACAAATGCTGAAATAGGAAAAAGAGTTATAGCAGCAGCATCTGGAACTGTAATATATAGTGCATATCAAGCTGGTTCATCATCAAGTGCAGGATATGGAAATTACTTAATTATTTATCATGGAAACGGATATTGCTCATTATATGCGCACATGAATTCAAAAGCAGTAAGTACAGGCCAAAAAGTATCACAAGGACAATTAATTGGGTACTCTGGAAACACTGGTGGTGTTGCACCTCACTTACATTTTGAAATAAGAAAGGCAACGTCAATAGGAGACTTCTTTGGAAACAACTGGAAAGACCCATTAGATTATTTGCCTGGTGGATACACAATAGTAGATTAACAATAAATTAAATACATAAAAGGAGGGAACATTTATGAAGAAGAAAATACTAACACTAATTACCATTTGTTTAATTTTAGTATGCTTCTCCATAAATGTTTTTTCTGCTAATGAGGTTTCACAAAATGAAATAATAGAAGGAGAAACCAATAGTGAAGCAACTAATAAGACTCTATTTGAACAGAAAACAGAGGTAGATAATAAACTAAATGAATCAAATACAAGGCTTGAATATGTAAAAAGTGAGATTTCAGCTTCAATGCAGAAGGTGCAAGAACTAGATGACTCGATAAACGATTATCAAAATAAATATAATGAATTACAATCACAAATAGCATTATTAGAAGCAGAAATTTCTTCAACACAAAATGACTTAACAAAAACTGAACAAGAATATGCAAGAAAAGAAAATTTACTAAAAAAGAGAGTAGTAGCACTATATGAAGGTGGTGAAACTACTTATTTAGATGTATTGTTGTCATCTAAAAATTTATTCGATTTCCTATCTAATTATTATATGTTAGAACAAATTATAGAATTTGACAGTAACTTATTAAATGAATTAGATGAGCAAAAACAGAATATAGAAGTAAAAAAAGCAGAACAAGAAAAGAAAAAAACAGATTTAAGAGTTGCAAAGGCAAAACAAGGGCAAATGCAAATATTAATGGAAAACCAGAAAACTTTGCAAGTAAGTTACGCATCAAAATTAAGTGAAGAAGAAAAAACATTATATGAACAAATAGAGCAATATAAAAAAGAGCAAGAAGATTTAGAAAATCAAATTCAAGCAGCTATAAATTGGAGTGGAGCTTTAGCAATACAATACAAAGGTGGAGTAATGTTATGGCCAATTGCAGTAGATGGAACATATATAACATCTCCATATGGAAACAGATTACACCCAATACAAGGAGTGTATAGATACCATGATGGTATAGACATTGGAAATGCAGGCTATGGAGCTCCAGTTATTGCAGCAGCAGATGGAATTGTAACATATGCGGGTGTAATGAGTGGATATGGAAATTGTGTAATGATAAACCATGGAAATGGAATAGTAACTTTATATGGACACGGCCAAGAAATATATACAGAACTTGGTGCAACAGTAAAACAAGGAGATGTAATAATGGCTGTTGGTTCAACCGGAAATTCAACTGGACCGCACTTACACTTTGAAGTAAGAAAATTTGGGGTAGCAGTAGATCCAATTCCATATTTACAGGGTGACAATACAAAAGATGCTGACACTACTGAAAATACAATTGGTAACGATAATACGCTTGAAAATATTACATAAAATGTAATAAAATAAGCAATTATAAAGTATAATACAAATAGCCAGTGTTTATCATAATTGGCTTAAGAAGGAAAGGACATAAAAATGGAAGATAAAAAAATAAAAAGACAAAACATTTACAAAGTTATCATGTTAGTAATACTAACAGCAACAATTACATTTATGCTAACTACAATGGTGATGTACAATAAATTTTCATCTTCATATATTAGTATAGGAAACACAACTACTACAACAGGAACTGTTACATCATACTATAAAGATTTAGTAAAAACTTTAGAAGCATTTAAAACAATGATAAAGCAAAAATACATTGGTGAAGTTGATGAAGAAAAAATGGTAGAAGGAGCAATAAAAGGCTTTGTTGAAGGTTTAGGAGATCCATACACAGAATATTTACCAAAAGATGAGATGACAGAATTTACAGAAGAAACAAGCAGTCAATATGTTGGAATAGGTGTATATTTAACAAATGATAAGACAACAAACACCATACTTGTTGTAGGTACAATGAATGGGTCGCCAGCGCTTGAAGCAGGAATGCAAGCAGGTGATATAATAGAAAAAGTAAATGGTGTTGAATACACAGGTGAAACAATGGATGAAGCCATAAAAGTATTAAAAGGTGAAGAAGGAACATCAGCAAAGGTAACAGTTTTAAGAGATGGAAAAGAAATTGATTTAACTGTAACAAGAAAGAAAATTACAGTAGAGCATGTTTCTTCAAAAATGGTAGAAAACAATATCGCATATCTTCAAGTAGATTCATTTGATAGCGGTGTTGCAGAGTCATTCAAAAAACAAGTAACAGAGCTAGTTAATAAAGGTGCAAAGGGAATAATAATAGACTTAAGAAGCAATGGTGGAGGAATCGTATGGGAGTCGACAGGAATTGCAGATTTATTCTTAAAGAAAGACGAAACAATACTTATAACGAAATCAAGAACTGAAAATGAACAATTAACAGTATCTAAGAACGATCCAATAATAGAAGATATTCCAATAGTAATACTTGTAAATGAAGGTACTGCAAGCGCATCAGAAATATTAGCAGGAGCATTAAAAGACAAATATCCAAATACAACAATAGTTGGAATGAAAACCTATGGAAAGGGCGTAATTCAAACTTTATATAGCCTGTCAGATGGAAGTGGCTTAAAAATAACAACAGAAGAATATTACACACCAAACCATAACAAAATAAATAAAGAGGGTATTACTCCAGATGTTGAAGTAGATTTAACAAAAAATGCAGAAGGAAAATACGAAACAGAATTTGATAAAGATGCACAAGTGCAAAAAGCTATAGAAACAATAAAAACAAAAATAAAATAATAAAAAAATCAGCATTCAGAATATGGGTGCTGATTTTTGTTGCTTAATATGGAATGGCTCAGAAGGGAAAAATGTCGAAAACTTCTTATAAATCGATAAAACTAGTCAAATTTTGCTATTGGAAATTTATGGAATATGTAGTATGCTTGTATAAAACAAAAAACAGAACACAAAACTAATAATGTGTGCTAAAAAGGGGGAAAAAATATTGGAATGTATTTATGTGCCAAAGGACAAGCAGTTAACATTAAAAATAGCAGAAGAGATTGACGAACACACAACAGAAAAATTAAGGAGGAAGATTGACAATGAAATTACGCGATTTTTGCCTAGAAAAGTTATATTTGATTTTAGTAACGTTGCTTTCATGGACAGTGCAGGAATAGGAATGTTGCTAGGAAGATACAAAGTTATTAAGATGCTTGGTGGACAGCTAGAACTTATGAATGTGAATAAGCAAATTGAAAAAGTTTTTGAAATTAGTGGAATATTAAAGATTATACCATTAATAAAAAATAATGAAGAAAATGTTGGTTAGATGGAGGCTAAAATGGTAGGAATTTATGATAATGAAATGAAATTGGAGTTTGTAAGCAAATCTTCTAATGAAGCATTTGCACGTATAACAGTGGCTGCGTTTGCATCACAACTTGACCCAACAATAGAAGAGCTAGCAGACATAAAAACGGCTGTATCTGAAGCTGTAACAAATTCTATAATACATGGGTACGAAAATTCTGAAGGAATTGTTAAGGTAGAGTGTAAATTAAAAGATAATTGTGTAGAAATACAAATATCAGATTCGGGAAAAGGAATAGAAGATATCGAATTGGCTAAAAAGCCGTTATATACAACAAAGGCTAATTTGGAAAGGTCGGGAATGGGGTTCACAATAATGGAAAGCTTTATGGACGAGCTAAAAGTTGAATCTATTCCAGATATGGGAACAAAAGTAACTATGAGAAAATACATAATGACTGCTAGAGAAGAGAAAAGTGAAGTAGAAGATATTGAAAAAGTTAGTAAATAGTATATAAAAAGAATGTGAACACAAGAATAAAGGAAGGTTTTAGAATGCTGGAAAGTACATATGAAAATATCATAAAGGCTCAGCAGGGAAACACAGAAGTGCTAGAAAGCCTCGTAAAAAACAATATGGGGCTTGTCTATAACATAGCAAAAAGGTTTGTAGGAAGAGGATATGAGATAGAAGATTTAAATCAAATTGGAGCAATGGGATTGGTTAAGTCTATAAAGAAATTTGACACAAATTACAATGTTCAGCTATCTACATATGCTGTTCCTTTTATAATAGGAGAAATAAAAAGATATATACGAGATGACGGACGAATAAAAGTAAGTAGAAGCATAAAAGAATTGGCTGTAAAAATAAATCAAATTCAAAAAGAAGCAATGGATAAGAATGGAGAAGAATTAAAGGTAGAGCAAATAGCAGAAATTTTAAAGGTATCAAAAGAAGAAATAGCATTAGCATTAGATGCAAACTCAGCAAGTGTGGTAACCTCGATTAATGAGCCAGTATATAATGATAAATCTGGAAAAGAGCTTTGTATAGAAGATACAATTGCAAGTGATAAAGATGAAGAAAATAAAATTGCAGATAAACTTACAATAAAAAAATTAGTAGAAGAATTAAATAGTCAAGAACAAGAAATTGTAATGTTAAGATATTATAAAGGAAAAACACAAACAGAAGTGGCAAAAAAGCTCGGAATAAGCCAAGTTCAAGTATCTAGAATAGAAAAAAGAATATTATATTCTATGAAACAAAAATTAGTAATATAAATATTAGTAATTTGAATGGTTGTGAAAATGGTTGCAAAATAATTATAATTTTGCAACCAAGTTTGTGCCTATAAGAGAGGAATTCAATCAATTATGAGAAAATTGATATTAATTATAATGCTGATTATATTGGCTACATTTACAATACCAATTATATTTACAATTCGTTTTGGGGATGGAGAAAAAAACGTAAAAGAAACTGGAGGAACAGTAGAAAATATAGGAAACAATGAATTGGATGAAGAAAAAAAAGAAAATTTCGCCCAAGATGGGGCGTCACTAATGGGCGAAAATTATGAGTATAAGAGGTATGGTACAGTGAAGGTTTTGCATACCAAAGATAATAGTATAGAAGAAATGAAAATGGATGAGTACTTATTAGGAGTTGTTTCTGCTGAGATGCCGGCCAGTTTTGAAGAGGAAGCGATAAAGGCGCAAGCGGTTGTTGCAAGGACATATACAGTGTACAAAATTGAACATAACCAAAGTAAACATGGAGAAGCGGATATTTGCGATAACTCTGCGTGTTGTCAGGCTTGGATATCTAAAGATGATAGGATGGCTAGATGGGATGAAGATAAAAGAGAAAGTAATTGGGAGAAGATAGAAAAAGCTGTGAGTTCAACTTCTGGAAAAGTGGTTACTTATAATGGAAATGTAATAGACGCATTTTTTCATTCTAATAGTGGTGGAAAGACGGAAGAGGTGTCTAATGTTTGGGGTGGTAGTGACCTACCATATTTACAAAGTGTAGAGACTGCAGGAGAAGATGCTTACAGTCAATATCAATCAGAGGCTACATTTACAAAAGAAGAATTTGAAAAAAAGATAAAGGAAAAATATCCGGAGTTTACAATAGATTATAATGATGAAAATTGCATAAAAGTAATAGAATACACACAAGGTGATAGGGTTAAAACAATAAAAATTGGCAACTTGGAACTATCTGGTGTTGAAGTGAGAAGTTTATTAGCACTAAGGTCTGCAAATTTTACAACGCAAATAAGTGAAAATGAAATAAAATTCACTGTAAAAGGTTATGGGCATGGTGTGGGAATGAGCCAAACTGGTGCAGATAGCATGGCAAAACAAGGAAGCAATTATGAAGAAATTATAAAGCATTATTACACCGGAGTAGAAATCACAAATTTGTAAAGAAATTAGATTATAGCTATGAAATAATATTGCCAAAGGATTGAAAATTATAGCAAGAATTATAGTAAATAAGAAAGTCTGTAAAGTATGAGTAAATTAATTTGAAAAGCAATCTGCTTTTATATAGTAGTTATTAAAAGATGTATATATCTTGAAAATTTGGGAAAACTTATATTAATAAAAAATAAGGAGGAACCAAATGGATAGACGAGGAAGAAGAGATGCAGATTCTAGAAAAGGTGTAAGTTTTTTTACATGGGGAGGTATAATTTTAATTGCAGTAGTTGCCTTTATTGTAGCGTACGTGTTGTACAGTAATAACTTATCAACACAAGCAAAAAACATAAACAATACACAAAAAATATCATCTACAGATAATAATAGAATGAATATGATAGAAAACACAGAAGCGGCAAGTAGTTCTATTGGTAAAAGCGTAAATGAACTTGAAAATACGACAAAAAGTACTACAAATACAGAAAATACAAATAAAATGGCAGTAAATACAAGCAAAAGTGAAGAAAATAAAAATTTAAATAATAAGAATGAAAAAGAAGAAAAGCCAGATGCAACAAAAAATAATAATGTAAAAGAAAATACAGCAACCGGAAATGTAACCAATGTTGAACAAGTTGAGAAAACAAAAGACCCAACTTTTGTAAATCCAGTAGATGGTGAAAAAATTAAAGATTATTCAAGTGACAACTTAGTATATTCAGTAACTTTAGATGAATGGACTACTCATTTAGGAATAGACTATAAATCAGAAAAAACAGATATAGTAAAAGCCTCAGCAGACGGAAAAATTAAATCAATAAAAAATGACCCAAGATATGGTTTAACAGTTGTAATAGAACATACAAATGGATTTGAGAGTGTTTATTCAAATTTGTTAACAGCAGAATTTATAACCGTTGGAGAAGAAGTAAAACAGGGGCAAACCATTGCAACAGTAGGAAATACTGCAAGATTTGAAATTGCAGATGAAACACACCTTCACTTTGAAATAAAACAAAACGGAGAAAATGTAGATCCTAATATATATTTAAGATAATTAAAGCAATAGACTATTTACGAGATTTTTGTAAATGGTCTATTTGTGGTATATAATGAAAAAAATTGTTACTTTTAGGTATTGAAAAACAAAAAATGTTACTATATAATATAATTAAAGAAGGAGAAAACTAATGAATAATAAGATAAAAATGGCAAATAGCAAGGGTATTACATTAGTAGCCCTAGTTGTTACAATAGTTGTTATGTTGATTTTAGCGGGAGTTTCTATAAATGTGTCTGTGGGAGGAAATGGACTACTTACAAAGGCGCAAGACATAAAGGCAAACATAGAACAAGCAGAAAATGAAGGGCAAGAGAAAATCGACTCATTAAAATCAAATGAATATTTAGAAGATGGAACGACAACAGCAAATGATACAACTGCACCAACGATAAATAACTTAGAGGTTACAAAATTATCGGATACATCTTTGAAAGTAAGTGTTAATGTGACAGAAACAGGAAGCGGTCTTGCTAAAATTGAATACAGTATAGATGGGGGAAAAAACTTTTTTACACCTTTATATATGACGGATAAATCATATATATTTAACAATTTAGATCTTAGCAGTACAGAATATACTGCTGTAGTAAAAGTTACTGATATTAAAGGAAATTCATCTAATGCAAGTAAAAAAGTAGAAAAGTAGGTGTGTTAATGGAATCAAAAGAAAAAGAACAAGTAAACGCAAGAAAGAAAAATATGCGAATTTATTCTGTACATAGAATGCTAACATTCGATTTACTATTTTACTATGCAATAAAGTTTTTATTTTTAACACAAGTAAAAGGTTTTACTGCAAGTGATATAGTGGTAGTGAGTGCATTCTTGGGCTTATTTAAGGTGTTATTTCAAATACCAATAACAGTTGTAATTGACAAAATTGGAAATAGAAGAAGTTTGATTATAGCAGATTTATTTCAAGCAACATCTGTTACAGTAATAATG
>CAKOZB010000005.1 GCA_934131055.1 uncultured Clostridia bacterium
ATATTTGCTAAAATTATTCATTGAAAAACTCCTTCATATAAAATTTGTATAATTTAAATAATTATATAATCAAAGCTACGACAATATGTTTACACACGTGAAACAAAACGAGTGATAATACATGGTAAAAATAACCAGTTTTTAGCTTATTTAAATATTTGTAGCACTTTTTAAAAGTAGACATAAACTATAGTAAGATGATTGACTTTGGAGGGTGATTGGAAAAATTAACTTTTTTCAATCAAATAAAATGTAAGAAAGGACTGTGAAAAAATGGAGAAAAAAAGAATTGTACGAATACAAAATATTTCAAAGACGTATCAGGCTGAAAATGGAGAAGTAGAAGCACTAAAAGGAATAAATTTTGATGTAAAAGAAGGAGAGTTTATAAGCATAATTGGACCAAGTGGATGTGGTAAATCTACACTATTATCAATAATTTCTGGGCTGGAAAGTAAAACAAATGGAGAAGTGTACATAGATGGAAAAGTGGGATATATGTTGCAAAAAGATAATCTTTTAGAATGGAGAACTATTTATAAAAATGTTTTGCTAGGACTGGAAATTCAAAAGGCATTAACAGAGGAAAATAAAAAATATGCAATCGAACTTCTAAAAAAATACGGTTTATATGAATTTAGAAATAAATATCCAACGCAATTGTCTGGAGGCATGAGACAAAGAGTTGCACTAATAAGAACGCTGGCAATTCGTCCGAAGGTATTGCTATTAGATGAGGCGTTTTCTGCACTTGACTACCAAACAAGACTTATGGTAACAGAAGATATATACAAAATTTTAAAGGCTGAGAATATAACGGTACTAATGGTTACACACGATATTTCGGAAGCCATAAGTATGTCAGATAGAGTGGTGGTTTTAAGCCAGAGACCCGCAACAGTAAAAAACATATACACAATCGACTTCGAGATGGAGAACAGGACGCCATTAAATTGTAGAGAAAAGCCTAAATTTAGTAAGTATTTTAACATAATGTGGAAGGAGCTTGAAGAGTATGACAAAGAAGCTGGAAAAGAAACTAATGTCTGAAGATAGAAAAAAATATTTAAGAAAAAAGAAGTTTAGAAAAATTGAGATACTCGCAACACAAATTTTTATAGTAGTTGCTTTTATAGGAATTTGGGAACTCCTTGCAAGGCTAGGAAAAATAGATAGCTTTATTACTAGTCAACCATCTAGAATAGTGAAAACATTTCTAAATTTGTCATCGAATGATTTAGGAAGACATCTAAGAATTACATGTATAGAAACATTAGTGGGATTCTCTCTAGGAACCATAATGGGAGTAATAATAGCAATAATTCTATGGTGGTCGTCGTTCATTTCTAAAGTGTCTGAACCATTCTTGGTAATACTAAATGCACTACCAAAAGTAGCACTAGGACCAGTAATAATAATATGGGTTGGTGCTGGAATGCCAGCTATAATCGTTATGGCACTTGCAATTTCACTTATTGTAACAATATTAAATATTTTAAATGGACTTATAAATACAGATAAAGAAAAAATAAAAATGGCTGAAACTTTTAATGCAAGCAAGTTTCAAATACTTACAAAAATAGTAATACCGGCAAATATCTCAACATTATTCAATACTTTGAAAGTAAATATAGGACTATCGCTAGTCGGAGTAATATCTGGAGAGTTCTTAGTATCGAAAGGCGGACTCGGGTATCTAATTGTATATGGAGGGCAGGTATTTAAGCTAGACTTGGTAATGACGAGTGTAATTATCCTTGCAATAGTCGCAGCCGTAATGTACGAAAGCATAGAAATATTAGAAAAAATTGTGATGAAACAGAGATAAGGAAGGAAAGGTTTAAAATGAAAAAGATTATAACAATAATAGTGTGCATATTGCTTGTGGCTGTTGTAATAGCAGTTGGTTTTATAGCAACAAGACCACAAAAAAATGATACTGCAATAAAAACACTAAAAGTAAATGAGGTTACAAGATCAGTCTTTTATGCACCACAATACGTGGCAATTGCTAATGGATTCTTCGAGGAAGAAGGCCTAAAAATAGAATTAACAACAGGTCAAGGTGCAGACAATGTAATGACAGCAGTTTTGGCAGGACAGTGTGATATAGGTTTCTGTGGACCAGAGGCTTCAATTTATGTATATAACGAAGGAAAAGAAGATTATGTGGAAGTATTTGCTCAATTAACAAAGAGAGATGGTTCATTCTTAGTAAGTAAAAATAAAACAGATAATTTCTCGTGGCAGGACTTAAAAGGAAAAACAGTAATACCAGGAAGAAAAGGTGGAGTGCCATACATGACATTTGAATACGTTTTAAAACAAAATGGACTAAACCCAGAAACAGACCTAGTATTAGATGATAGCATAAAATTTGACTTAATGGCAGGAGCTTTCGCAGGCGGAAATGCCGAGTATGTAACGCTATTTGAACCAACAGCATCAATGACAGAAGCAGAAGGAAAGGGCTACGTAGTAGCATCAGTTGGAGAGGCATCAGGAGAAGTTCCATACACAGCATATTGTGCAAAGAAAAGCTATATAGAAAAAAATAGCGAAACAATAGAAAAATTCACACGTGCAATATATAAAGGCCAAAAATGGGTAAAATCACACACATCAAGAGAAATTGCAGAAGCAATACAAAGCTTCTTCCCAAGCACAAGCGTAGAATCAATAGAAAAATCAGTACAAAGCTATAAAGATATAGACGCTTGGAACGAAACACCTGTACTAAAAGAAGAAAGCTTCGATAAACTACAATTAATAATGACAGAAGCAGGAGAACTAACACAAAAAGCACCATACAACAAAATAGTAAACAATGCATATGCAGAAAAAGTAACAAAATAAATTCTTCGCCTAAAAGAACAGCTTTCGCCTAAAAGAACAGCTTTCGCCCAAAAGAGAAGCCTTCGCCCAATAGGGACGCCCCTTTTTGGGCGATATTTTGTGCAATGAAAAAAGCTACTAATTTTTTAGAATAGTAAGAAATACAGAAGAAAATAAAGTATAAAAATATGTTGTAAAAAAATATACAGTATGATAATATTTTATTGTAGAATTTAGCGAAAAGGAAGGGGAAAAAATGGAAGAAAAAAAGAAGGTAAAAATAAAGTTAAATACGTTAATTATAGTGTTAATTTTAATAATTGGTATTATCATACTAGGAGTTTATATAAAAAGACAAATAGACAAAAAAGTATTAGGAAATAGATACTTACAAGAACAAAATAAAAGTAATGTGGCTACAGAAAACGAGAAAAGCATTCAAGGAGCATATATAATAAAAGGAGAAAATTCCAATTTGATATATAAGAACGAATATGAAACCGGTACATCATATTTAGAAAAACTTATATATTTAGATGAAGAAGCAAAGAACAAAATGGATGGGCTTCTAAGTGTTGATGATGCATTATATATAGGGAAGCTAAAAGGAAACTATATTGATATAAAATATACTTCTAATTTAAATGATTATGAGACAAGCCTAGCATATATGATGAGTGATAGTTTTTATAATTGTAAAACCAATAAAGTTGTAAGAAATGCCATTGATAAAGATGGAAATAAAGTTGAAATTCCAAAATTAAAAGAGGATTACACAGCAGAAAAACCAAATCAAAATTTAAAATTTTATACCATATATGATGTAACTACAGCAGATAACGAAAATTATGTTGTAATTATGTATGATGAAACTTTTAAAAATACAAATGCAAATGTTGTAATACTAACTGTAGTTCTAAAAAATGAAAAATCTTTAATTAATATAAATAGTGAAAATCAAGTAAAAAAATTACTAGAAAAATATGCGAATTACGAAATTGAAAATATCAATACAAAAAGTTCAAGTAATTATGAAAAAGTTACCATTAAAGGAAAAACATACTATCATAGATTAAATGAAAACACATGGAATGGAAATTATCACCAAGATGAATACTATATAGACTCAAAAGTTGATAAGCAAAAAGTAGTTTCTTACAATGAATATTTAAAATGTATAAATGAAATAAATTCTCAAATTGATGAAATGATAGAGAAAACAAATGATACATCTTGGGAAAAATATTATAATAAAATGAAATTATCTAATTATTATGAAAACAAAGAATTAAATTATATCGTATTGGGATATTCAAATGGCGGAAGCTGGTGTACAATGGATTTAATTGATTGTTTTACTGAAAATGGTAAAATTATTATTTATGGTAAAGAAGATTCAAGGGGAGTAATGGCAAGTGGAAGTGGTTATTTTATTGCAATTCCAACTAATATGCCAGCAGGAACAGAAATTGAGTTCAGACAATGTTACACAACCGAGGAAATAAAAAATTTACAGAATTATGGAGACGCAAAAGGTAGTATATTGTCACAAGGAGCGTACAAGCCAATAATATATTTATATCCAGAAAATGAAATTCAATTAAATGTAAAACTAGGCTATCCGGAATTAGCAACTTGTTTATATCCAGAATATGATGTAAAATTTGGCTGGAATGTACTTGCTAAACCAAATGGAGATTTAATTGATTTAAATACAAACAGAAACTTATATGCATTATATTATGAGAGTAAAAATAAGAAAGAATATAATGTCACAGATGAGGGATTTATAGTAAGCAGAGAAGATACTGTTAAATTTTTGGAAGAGAAACTTGCAATTTTAGGACTAAATGATAGAGAAGCTGAAGAATTTATAATATATTGGTTGCCCAAACTTCAAGAGAATGAATATAATTATATACGATTTGCTAGTATGGATGAAATAAATGAAAATATGCCACTGGAATTTTCACAACAACCAGATACATTAATAAGAATACTTATGACATATAAAGGTTTAAATACTCCAATACAGGTTAAAGAGCAAAACCTTGAAAAGATAGAAAGAAAAGGCTTTACTGCTGTTGAATGGGGCGGAAGTGAAATAAAATAGATGTGATTGAAATTTAATTGAATAATATCAAAATATTATAATAGAGGTAAGAAGTGCAATTCTTACTTCTAATTTTTTATATCTAGCATAAAATCTTATAGGAGGATTTTGCTATGAATAATTTAAAGATATATATAAAATCAATTTTAATTCCTGTAATAGTTGGAGGTATTGTAGGGCTAATTATAAAACCATTTATTGATTACGGTTCTTTAAATAAGCCACTACTTGCACCACCAGAAATTTTATTTTCTATAATCTGGCCAATTTTGTATGTTTTAATGGGAATTTCATATGGAATCTTAAAAAGTAAAAAATTAGTAGACACAAAAGTATCAATAGTGTATTATTTGCAACTTGGAATAAATGCCTTATGGTCAATTTTCTTCTTTGTATTAAAATGGAGATTATTTTCATTTATATGGATATTAGTGTTAGATGCTATAGTAATTTATATGATTGTATTATTTTACCAAAAGAATAAAGTTGCCGGAATATTACAAGTTCCATATCTACTTTGGATATTATTTGCTTCATATTTAGATATTGCAATTTATGTGTTAAATTAAAAAATTTATAAGAAATATAACAATCCTACCGCATGAGGTAGGATTATTTAAAAAGTTTTCAGTATCGCCCAAAAAGGGACGTCACTATTGGGCGAAATACCATTATAACAACTAGAATTTATCCCCAAACTCTTGTATTTTCCGCCAAAATAATATAAAATAACTTTGATATTTTTTAATATAAATAAAAATAATAGAAGAATTAAAAAAATATAATAAAAATATATCACAAGATGTAAAACACTTTTTTAAATTTTTACCTAAAAACGACAAACAAATTACAAGGCTTGTACTAAAATACTAGCATACAGTTAAAGGTACAAAAGTTAAAAAGGTAAGAGGTGGTAAAGATGTTTCAAAATATATCAAAAAACACAGAAGAAGTTTTTGATGACGAAGTTGATTTTGCTACGCAAAGCAAAAAAGAAAAGATAATTGGAATATTAAAGCAAAATTTTAGTATTCCAAACATCATTATTTATGCCCTAGCATTTATGATGTCTTTGCTAGGAGGGCAG
Organism: uncultured Clostridia bacterium; assembly: GCA_934131055.1. Classification (GTDB taxonomy): domain Bacteria; phylum Bacillota; class Clostridia; order TANB77; family CAG-508; genus CAG-245. The sequence goes on from CAKOZB010000005.1 coordinate 6,036, forward strand.
AATAGTCCAGTATTTACAAGTGCTGCACCATTTGGTTATGCCATTACGGCAGCAAGTTTTGGAGCAGGTGTTCCAGCGCTAATTGTGTGCTTAGTAACATTAGTTGGAACAGCAATAAAGTTTGGTGGAAGTGGTCTTTTATTTTACATATTAACATTGCTAATATTTGTAGCATTAGTGCTAATAAAAAGACCAATCGAGCAAGAAGAGAGCAATGAAAAATTAAAAGTTGGTATGCAAATGACTGTTGCAGTATTCATTGTTCAGATGATTAAACTGTTATTTAAAGGCTTCCTAGTTTATGATTTATTGTATACTTTAATGATAACAATAACTACAGCAATTTTATATAAAGTTTTTGTAAATTCATTAATTGTATTTAAAGAGATAAAGATAAAAAAAGTATTTTCAATAGAAGAGGTAATGGGAGCAAGTTTAATGCTTGCATTAGCCGTAAATTGCTTAGGAAACTTTAGTATATTTGGTTTCTCAATTAGAAATATATTGTGCATTCTAATAGTACTAGTAATGGGCTGGAAGAATGGAGTACTAGTAGGCGGAACTACTGGTATAACAATAGGAACGGTAGTTGGAATATTATCAGGTCAACAACCAGTAATGCTAGCTGCATACGCAATATCTGGAATGATTGCAGGGCTATTAAATAGACTTGGCAGAGTAGGGGTTATAGTTGGATTTATAATAGGAAATGTAGTATTATCATATGTTGCAAATGGAAACACAGTAGAAGTAATAAAATTTCAAGAGATATTAATTGCAGCTCTTGGACTTCTTGCAATTCCAAAAACATATAAAATCGAAATAAGTGATTTGGTTGGAAATACTAAAATGCTTCCAGAAACAACTACAAGAACTTTAGAAGAAAATAAAGAGACTATAAATAAGCTTACAAACATGTCTAACACAATTTCTGCAATGGCAAGAGAGTACGAAAACGCTGCTGCTACAATTGTTACAGACGAAGAGCTAGAAAAGCAAGAAAAGGCTAACCAAGAACTATTTGAAGATGAATTGTATAACAATTTGGAAGGCAAAGAAGAAAATATATTATATGAAGACATCTATAATAACAACGAAAATATTTTAGATGAAATTTTTGAGCAACTTATGGCAAGAGAAGTTATTACAAGAAAAGATATAGTAAAAATATTTGCAAGCCATAACAATTATATAATGGGATTTAGTGCAGATTCTAAGGAAGATGACTATGTTGCTCAAAACGATATTGATGAAATTGTAAGAGCCATAAATTCTGCATATAGAGTTAGCAAGTTAAACTTTATATGGAAAAAGAAACTTGATGAGAACAAAAAAACAATGTCAAGCCAATTAAATGGAGTTTCTGAAGCACTATCAAACTTGGCAAATCAAATTACAAAAGATGAAGATGATATATACAAAACTCAGAAAGAGCAAGTAAAAAAATTACTAGAGGAAAAAGAAATAGAATTAAAAGACATTACTGTAAAACAAGAAGATAGCAGTAGATACATAATAACGTTATACACAGGTGTGTGCGATTCTGTGGATGGAAAAGAGTGTGGAGTTAAAAAAATTGCACGAATTTTGGCAAAAGTATTTAACGAAAAAATGGTACTACAAAAACAGAAATGTGGGCTAAGAGCAAACGACAATACTTGTATGTACACATTTACATCAGAAGATGAATTTACAATGCAAGTAGGACTTGCAAAAGCCAAGAAGTTTGACTCTATAATATCTGGTGACACAACCTTGCAAACAAGGCTAGAAGATGGCAAATATTTGCTTGCAATAAGCGATGGAATGGGTTCTGGACCAGATGCGAGAAAGAGTAGCAAAATTGCGATAAAAACACTAGAAAGACTGCTAAAATCTGGCTTCAACAACGATACGGCTCTAAAATTAGTAAACACAACAATATCTGCAAATACAGACGAGGATATGTATGCAACGTTAGATGTAAGCATACTAGATTTGTACAAAGGCAATATGAAATTTATAAAAAATGGAGCTTGCCCAACATTTGTAAAAAGAGGAGAAAATGTAGAAACACTAAAATCAGTTTCGTTACCAACAGGAATACTAAACAATATAGATTTAGTAGAATATAACTATGACCTTCAAGACGGAGATATAGTTGTAATGTGCAGTGATGGTATACTAGAATCCAACAAAGAATACATAAGCAAGGACTTATGGATGCAAGAAATATTAGAAAAAATAGAAACAGATGATGCACAAAGAATGGCAGACCTGATATTAAAAGAAGCCATAGACAATGATTTTGGCAAAGAAAAAGATGACATGACTGTAATGGTTTACAAAATACATAAAAAGAATATATAAAATAAAAGATTCATGCTTTAATACAAAGTGTGAATCTTTTTTGAAAACATATAATTACTAAAAATTAGTCGATACTTTAGTCAATAGCCATATCAAAAGATAATTCATACACTGAATATGCTATAAAAAATCAGTGTGCCAGTCAAATAATTTGATAAAAGATTTTAAATCTCCTCTTTTATATTGTAATTCCACCATATTTTGTGATATATTATACTTGCAAAAATTATATAAATTAGAGAGGACATTTATGAGTAGAGGAAAAAGATATAATGGATCTGAACATAAGCTAAATATAAAAAAAGTTATTGCTGTTATAATAGCATTTTTAGTAATAATAATGTTTGTAGCAGTTTTTATAAAATTAATGCAACCAAAGGCTGAAACAACCGAAAAGAAAGTCGCAATGGCATATTATTCTGCATTTACAAACAATAAATGGGGAATAATTGATTCATCTGGAAACACAGTAATTACACCAAGTTATGATGAAATGGTTGTTGTTCCAAACAAGGACAAGGCTGTATTTATAGTAACATACGATGTAGATTACACAAATGGAACATACAAAACAAAGGCAGTAAATGAAAAAAACGAGCAACTATTTAGCACATATGACCAAGTTGAGGCAATTCAAAATTATGATCAGCAAAATAATATCTGGTATGAAAAAAGTTGTTTAAGAGTAAAAAAAGATAATAAATATGGATTGATTGACCTTTCAGGGAAAGTACTGCTAGACTGTAATTACGAGAACATAGAGCCACTTATTGGGATTAGCAATAGTTTAATTACAACAAAAGATGGCAAAAAAGGGCTAGTAAGCTCGACAGGTTCTGTAATAATAGATAACGAATATGCAGATATCAAATCATTAACAAACGAATATGAAAATGGATATATTGTAAAAAATTCTGAAGGAAAACTTGGAGTAATTGGAACAAGTAAAAAAATATTACTTCCAATCGAATATGATGAAATTAAGAATGTATATGCCGAAAGCACTTATATAGCAAAGCAAAGCGGTTCTTGGAAAATTGTAAATGTAAAAGACAATACATCAACCGACTTAAACTATGATGATGTAAATTCAATGGATAGTAGCAACATGGTAGTTGCAAAAGGTGGAAAATACGGAATTGCAACATTAACAGGAGAAGAAAAAGTTGCACCACAATTTGATTCGTTGAAAAACATTTATCAAAATTATTACATTGCTCAAAAAGACGAAAAACAAGGTGTAATAGATGATGATAACAATATAAAAATTGATTACAATTATAAATCTATAACATATGTAAAAACAGCAAATATCATAGAAGCTGAATCTGAAAAAGTTGAAACAGATTTATATGATAAAAGTTTTAACTTGAAATTATCTGGAATAGTATCAGAAATTAATACAGACCAAGGCTACATGAAAGTTAGAATAAATTCAGATTATAAATATTATAATTTTAAATTTGAAGAAAAGAAAAATACAGAAATTTTAACAAATAATACATTATTCTTGGCAAAGAAAGATGGAAAATACGGTTATGTAGACAAAAATAATGTTGTAGTTGTAAACTATATTTACGATGATGCAACAGAGCAAAATAATTCTGGATATGTGGCAGTAAAAAAAGACGGAAAATGGGGAGCAATTAACTCAAAAGGCGAAACAACGGTAGCCCCAACACTTACACTAGAAAATAATCCAGTAATAGACTTTATTGGAACATGGCACTTAGCGGAAGATGCTAATGCAAATTATTATACGAAATAAAAAGTTGAAAAATTTAAATTTTGGCAATGTCAAGTTTATTTAAAATGCAATTACAAAACATGTAAAGTTGCCTTTTAAATGTATTTACACTGCCAAAATTTAGTGTTTTCAATTAGAAAAACTTAAAAAGGAGAAATACAAATGGAACTAAAGACTAAGTATCAATACACATATTTTATATACCCATATATAATAAAACAAAAAAATTTAAACAGGTACTTTCTAAGCTTGTTAAAAAATCCAAGCTTTGAGATGAAAACTTTCGACAAGGAAAAAGACGAAGACTTATATTCATATTTCTTGCCAAAGGTTAGAAATACAATGTTTTGGACTATGGGGTTGAACAGAAGTAAACTTACAAAGTTCTATGATTTAGACGTAGCAACTCAAGCCACACTCTTAACAGAATACCCATGTACGATGTTTGAATATTCGTTAAATGAAGATATACAAGGCAAAGCTGGAAAAAGAGATGGAATATTTTTTGACATAACAAATATAACACTAGTTTGTTTTAATACTGGCATATGTTTTATGCTTATGAAAACAATGCTAGAAGGTGAAAACAGCCTTGCTAACATATGTAATTTTAATTATAAATTTAGAGACATAAAATCTGAAGCTTATGATTATAGAGGGTATGAAAATATAAAAATTCAAACAGACAGATTTAACACTATAAAAGAAATTACAGATTTAATTACAGAAATTACAGGCGAAAATAAAGAAGCTGCAAAAATGAATATAGATACAAACAGATTTATTACATATTCATATGCTTGTATAGGGCAAGAAGATTGGAATGATAATACAAATATAGAATTATTACAAAAGGAATTTTATAAATTTGTAAATGTCGAAAAGGCAGACTATATAGTTGATAGTTGTAATGAAAGTCTAGCCAATAGAGTTGGAATTGTAGAAAAATCTAAAAACGAAATCTATGGATGCAGCAATGTCGGAACAGTTTTATTAACATCAGATATAAATTTAGAAAATTGTACTAAAAGACAAAGTGAATTCGAAAGACAATATTTGTATCAGTATATATATAATTTGTACAAAAAAATAAGCTTGAAAAAATTAAACTATGATTTTGAGAAAAAATCGAAAAATGCAAAAGAAGAATTTATAAAATTTGCACAAACAACATGGATAGAAGAAATTACAAACGACAATTTGGGAAGCTTGTTGCAAAATGAATGGACAAAAACACTAAAAATGGATGCGATTTTTAAGCAAGTAAAAAATAAATACGATTTATTATATAAAAACTTAAACATAGAGAAAACAGCTAGCACAAATAAAATAATTGTAGCAATACTTGCAATATTGCTAATTATGAACATAATTAGTATTTTTAAAATATTTTAAAAATGAAAAATCACAATTGTGGCTATTTTAAATTTCATTCAAAAATGGATTATATAACATATAAGAAAGTCCACTAAATTTACGTGACAATGTTTAACTTTTTTCAAGTAAAATAGCACTCTATGAAAAGGAGAAAAATAAACATGCAGATAAAATCTGGAATAGATATAATTGAAGTTGAAAGAATAAAAAGTTCTATAGATGAAATGGGAAATAATTTTCTAAATAGGGTTTATACAGAAAACGAAATACAATACTGCGAAAGCAAGAAAAAAAACAAATATCAAAGTTATGCTGCAAGGTTTGCCGTAAAAGAGGCTGCCTTCAAGGCTGTATCAACACTTATAAAAGATAAATATTCTATATCATGGAAAAACATAGAGACTACAAATGATGAAAATGGAAGGCCAAGTGTGAAATTTATTTCACTAACAAAAGAGGTTGAAAAAGAACTTGCAAAAATAGAAAGTATAGATGTGAGCATATCGCACTTAGAAAAATATGCGGTTGCAACTGTAAATATACTGTTTTAATGAGAATGCTGAAAAATAATTATAAATTTGTCTAGAGTTAGGTGTGTCTACAATGTTGAAAAATATAAAAGATTTGTGTCCATGCTTTGTAAATAATTCCTATTTTGATAGAATTTAATTATTTTAGCAAGTTTTGAGTGGAAGGAAGATTAAAAGTGGAGTTTTTTGATTCACATGCTCATTATGATGATGAGAAATTTAATGAAGATAGAGAAGAAATAATCGAAAAAATTTATAGTGCAGACATTACAAAATTTATTAGTGCAGGGTATAGTTTAGAATCTTCTAAAAAGGGGATAGAACTTGCTGAAAAATACGATTATATTTATACAACATCTGGAATTTCTCCAAATGATGTTAAAGAAAGTATCGAAGAAACGCAAAAAGATATAGATGAGTTAAAAAAATTAATAATAGAGTACAAGAGAGGAAAGAAGGAAAAAGACAAAATAGTTGGAATTGGTGAAATTGGTCTAGATTATTACTGGAATAAAGAGAACAAAGAAATTCAAAAATATGCATTCATAGAGCAAACAAAACTTGCAAATGAATTGAATTTGCCAATAGCAATTCATACGAGAGAAGCTGTAATGGATACACTAGAAATACTAAAACAAAATCCGGTAAATAAAAAAGGTGTATTCCATTGTTGCCCATTTAATAGAGAACTAGTAAAAGAAGCCTTAAAACTGGGTTTTTATATATCAATAGCTGGACCTGTAACATTTAAAAATTCAAAAAATGCACCAGAAATAATAGACATGATACCGATTGATAGAATGTTAATAGAAACAGATAGCCCATATCTAGCACCAGAACCTGTAAGAGGAACTAGAAATGATTCGAGAAATGTAAAATATACAGCACAAAAGATTGCAGAATTAAAAGGACTTACAATAGAAGAAGTTGCGGAAGCAACATATAGAAATGCAGAAAAATTATATAACATTGAAGAATAATACAATAAAAATACCTTATTGATAAATAAATTCAATAAGGTGTTTTTACATTAGTATTATTTTCCAAAATCTACTTTTACATTTTTACGAGCTTCTGCATTGTCTACTTCGAATAAAGCTTCAGGTTTAAATCCAAATAAGCCAGCAGCAATATTTGAAGGGAAAACTTCTAATTGTGTGTTATATTTTGTAACAGTATCATTGTAAAATTGTCTTGAATAAGAAAGTTTATCTTCTGTTTTAGATAATTCATCTTGCAAATTCATGAAATTTGTATTGGCTTTTAAATCTGGATAATTTTCAGAAAGAGCCATAATTGTTTTTAATGTACTTGAAAGAGAACTATCAATACTTGCTTTATCTTCAACTGTTTTAGCATTTGTCCACGAAGAACGTAAGCTTGTAACTTTTTCTAAAACATCTGACTCATGTGCCATGTAGCCTTTTACTGTTTCAACAAGATTTGGGATTAAATCAAATCTTCTTTGAAGTTGTACATCAATCTGGCTCCAAGCATTTTTTACTCTTTGTCTTGCTACCACTAAATTGTTGCGCATAACAATTAATGCAATAACAATAGCAACCAAAACAACAATTATAATTAGTACTACCATAGTGATTACCTCCTATAATAAATTTGATTATACTATATCATATATAAAATATGTTTACAACAAAAAAATATTAAAAAAGTAGTAATATTTTTTCAAAGTCGGTCATATTATATAATAGGACAATCTGGTAAAATTGGACAAAATTTCCAGTGGCTGCGCCTCTAAGAATAGCACGGATAGTGCCAAATTTGACATGTTAAGAAAAAAATGGTATAATAAAGACGTTGTTTCAAAAGGAGGAACTAAAAATATATGAAGAAAGCAAAAAAAGCAGAAAATCCAATACGTAAAATAATTGGTATTTGCTTAATACTACTATTCGTAATGGGCGTTGGAGTTATGGCGTCAAATGCTAAACTTTACAACGTTAAAATAATTCTTTCAAATGGTTATATAATGAATGTAACAACATCTAAAACAAAGGTATCAGAAATATTAGATGAAAACCACATAATATTATTACCAGAAGAAAGCGTTATACCAAATGAAGATAGCGAATTATCAGACAATAAAACAATAAAAATATCTAAAGATGAACAACAAACAGTTGAAGTTGCTGAAAATGCAGAAACATCAGAGAATGTTACAGTAGAAACTCTATTAAAATCTTACGATTCAATCGTAGAAAAATTAGAAACAGTACAAGTAACAATTCCATACGAAACAATTACAAAAGATGTTTCAAACAATGACTCAAATAAAAGAGAAACCGTTGTACAAAAAGGTAAAGACGGATTAAAAGAAGTAACTTACAAAGTAAAATATCAAAATGATGTTGAAATTGAAAGAACAGAAATTTCTTCTAACATAATAGAAGAACCAGTTGACAAAATTATAGAAATTAGAAAAACTATAACAAACAGAAGCACAAGAAGCTCATCAGTTTCTTATAGTAATGGTGTATGGACATATTCAAGTGAGGAATTTGACTTATTATGTGCCATAACAGCACAAGAATGTAGCTCAAGCTACGAGGGTGCTTTAGCTGTTATAACAACAGCATGTAACAGAGCAGAGAGCTCAAGATGGGCTAAAAATGGTTCAGACCCATTAAGCCAATACAAGGCTCCAGGACAATTCTGTTATTCAATAGATAGTTATTGGAAAAGAAGACTAAACGGTAACTATTCATCTGTAGTTGCACAAGCAGTTACAGACGCATTAAACGGAAAAAGAAACCACAATTACTTATCATTTAGATCAGCAGGATATGCTTCAGGTGAGTACATTGGAGGAAACGTATATTTCAATGCAAAATAATTAATTGCGCTTAGGATAAGAAAACTTATTTTAAGCGCAATTATTGTATTCAGCTTGCTATTTGGACTTACATATAGTAAAATGTACCTAGTTGAAAAATAATTAGAATTTTGTCTGCGTCAAATCTTATCGAAAACGCGGTTACATACATAAAGTATGCGCCCTTGCCTGTTAGATTTCGTTTTCCTTGTCAAAATTTAATTCTTTTCCAACTTTGAGTTTTGAGGAGGATAAAACATGAGACTAATATCTTGGAACGTAAATGGACTAAGAGCGGTTATGAATAAAGGCTTTAACGATTTTTTTGAAAGCATAGATGCAGATATATTTTGTATTCAAGAAACGAAATTACAAGAAGGTCAAATTGAGTATAAGCCAGATGGATATTTCGTATATTGGAATAGTGCCGTGAAAAAAGGCTATTCTGGTACAGCCGTATTCTCTAAAATAGAGCCTAAAAACGTAACTTATGGAATTAATATAGAAGAACATGACCACGAAGGACGAGTTATAACATTGGAATTTGAAAAATTCTATCTTGTAAATTGCTATACTCCAAATTCACAAAGAGAGCTTACAAGATTAGACTATAGAATGAAATGGGAAAATGATTTTAGAGAATATTTAAAAGAATTAAACACAAAAAAACCAGTAATTTTATGCGGAGATTTGAATGTTGCACATAATGAAATAGACTTAAAAAATCCAACTTCAAACAGACACAATGCAGGTTTCACTGATGAAGAAAGAGGGCAGATGACAAATCTTCTAAATGCAGGTTTTGTGGATTCATTTAGATATTTGTATCCAGACAAAGCAGGAATATATTCATGGTGGTCATACATGTTCCATGCCAGAGAAAACAATGCAGGCTGGAGAATCGACTATTTTATCACATCTGCTTCAATAAAGGAAAAAATACAAGACAGCAAAATACATACAGAAGTATTTGGAAGCGACCATTGTCCGGTTGAACTAGATATAGAACTATAATAAAATTAAGAAAGGGTACATCAATATGAAAAAAGAAAAAAATGATATAAAGATATGGTTATTCTGGTTTTCACTTGCAGTAGCAATAATAGCAGCATATAACATATTAGGAAATTTAGCAGGAGTGGCTCAAATAATAGGAAGCATACTTGGAGCAATAATGCCATTCTGTGTAGGATTATTAATAGCATACATATTATACATGCCATGCAGAAGCATAGAAACGTTGTTTAAAAAATCAAAGAAAAAAAGCTTCGTAAACAAACATGCAAGAGGATTAAGCATATTAACAACATATATAATTGCACTTATAGTAATTGTAATAATTTTAAACGTAATAATTCCAATTGTAGTACAAAGTTTGACAGATTTATTTACAAATCTACCAGGCTACTACAATAGTGTTACGGAAAAAATAAATGAACTTCCAGAAGATAATATTTTAAGAAGCGAAAAAGCCACCGAAATAATAAATAACATAAAAAATATTGATTTTACAGCATTATTCAATATGGAAAGAATTCAGCAATATATTAAGAGCTTCATAAGTGCAATGGAGACAATACTAGATGCATTCATTGCTGTAATAGTTTCTGTATACATATTAGCACAGAGAAACGCAATAATAAGATTCTTATCAAAATTTACAAAAGCAATTGTCTCAGAAAATGCATATGAAAAAATTAAAAAATATTTCATGAAATCAAACAGTGTATTCTTCAAATTCCTAACAAGCCAAGTGCTAGATGCAATATTAGTAGGAGTATTAGTATCAGTTGCATTATCAATACTACAAGTAAAATATGCAGTACTATTAGGCTTTATGATAGGACTATTTAACCTAATACCATACTTTGGAGCAATAGTAGCAGTTGTAATTGCAATACTAATCACAGTATTAACAGGTGGAATTGGAAAAGCCTTATTAATGACAGTAGTTGTAGTAATATTACAGCAAATAGATGCAAACATAATAAACCCTAAAATAGTAGGAGACTCACTAGAAATTAGCCAGTTACTTGTAATATTTGCAGTAACACTAGGAGGAGCATACTTTGGAGTAATTGGAATGTTCTTAGCAGTACCAGTAGCAACAGTAATAAAATTAATAATAGAAGACTTCATAGAAGAAAGAGAAAAAAGCAAAGGAATATAAAAAATAAAATTTCTGCTACATTTGACCAAAAAAACGCCAACTCCTATTGACAAAAATGAAGCAAGTAGTTTATAATAATAGGCATGTAAAGATTTATGTGCTAAGAAAATTAGAACATATAAAATCCCATACGAATGCTACAGCGCACCGGAAGGAGGGGAATATCAATGTCAGAAGTTAAAGTAAATAATGGAAATATAGAAGATGCCTTAAAAAGATTTAAGAGACAATGTGCCAGAAATGGAGTATTACAAGAGGTACGCAAAAGAGAACATTATGAAAAACCTAGTGTAAAGAGAAAGAAAAAGTCAGAGGCAGCTAGAAAAAGAAAATTTTAATTATTAATAAGAGAAAAGAGGCGTTTTCAAAATATATGTAATATTTTGGAAGCGCTTTTGTATTTAAAATTAAATAAAATATAAAGGAGTTGGATAAAATGTTAAAAGAAAAATTATTAGAAGATTTAAAAGATGCTATGAAAACAAAAAATGTAAACAAGAAGAATGCGGTTCAAATGGTTAGAACAGCAATATTACAAATTGAAAAAGACAAGGGAATAGAAGTTAGCGACGAGCAAATATTAGGAATTGTTGCTAAAGAAGTAAAAACAAGAAAAGATGCAATTGCAGAATACGAGCAAGCAAATAGAGAAGATTTAATAGAAAAGGCAAACGAAGAAATAAAGGCTCTAGAAGAGTATTTACCAAAACAATTAACTGACGAAGAATTAGTTGCAGAAGTTAAGAAGGTAATAGAGAAATTAAACGCAACATCTATGAAAGACATGGGACCTGTAATGAAAGAAGCAAAGGCTACAATAGGAGCTCAAGCTGACGGAAAAAGAATAAACGAAGTTGTAAAGAGTTTGTTAGCATAGACTTTTAGTAAAATGAAAATGGAAAGGAATTTATTATAATATGTCGATTACTACCACAGAATTAATGGAAGGCGTAAAGCTTCATAAAATAGATACAAAAAAATATAAAACAAATTTATTGGCAATATATCTTACTTCAAAACTTGATAGAAAGCATGTTACAGAGAATGCGCTAATGCTTGCTATTCTTAGAAGAGGGACAAACAAATTAAAGACACAAGAAGATATAAATATAAAATTAGAAGAGTTATATGGTGCAGATTTTAACTGTGGAATAGATAAACTATGCAATGATAGTGTATTCAAATTTTATATGGAATCTTTAAATGACGAATTTTTATATGAAAAAGAAAATGTTTTAGAACAAGGTACTCAAATGCTATTTGACATAGTATTTAGTCCGCTTACTGAAAATGGAATGTTTAATGAAGAGTATTTTAATAGTGAGAAAGAAAATCTAAGACAAATAATCAGAAGTAGAAAAGATAATAAAGGTGCATATGCATATTCTAGATGTATAGAAGAAATGTATAAAGATGAGCCATATGGTTTGTTTACGTATGGTTATGAGGAAGATTTGGACAAGATTACAAATAAAGAATTATACACTGCATATTTAGAAATGTTAAAAAACAGTAAAATAGATATTTTTGTGTCTGGAAATTTCTCAGAAGGAAACAGTAATGTAAACGAGATAATCAAGAAACAAATGAATGAGAAAAATGTTCAGCCAAGAAATATTGATGTATATGTAGAAAATGAAGTAAAAGAACCAGTGGCAGAAAAGGTTGTAAGAGAAACAATGGACGTTTCTCAAGGAAAACTTGTAATAGGACTAGATGTTACAAAACTTGAGCCAGAAGATAAAGCGGTAGCATCTGTTTATAATGCTATTTTAGGTGGTGGAGCAAACTCAAAATTGTTCCAAAATGTAAGAGAAAAAGCAAGCTTAGCATATAGTGCAGGTTCATTATATATTAAAAACAAAAACAGCATAGTGATAAGAAGTGGAATAGAACAGAAAAACTATGAAAAAGCTCTTGAAATAATCGAGAAACAAATAGATGACATGAAACGAGGTAATTTCGATGAGACCGATATGAAGAATGCAAAACAGCTTATAGTTGCAAGCTTTAAATCTATGGAAGATGAACAAGATTCGACAATTTCTTATTATTTCGGAAAAGAAATGGAACAAGAAAATGCCGACATTGCAACATATATCAGCAAAATAGAAAACGTTACAAAAGAGCAGATAGTTAGAGTTGCACAAAATGTTACTATTAATACTATATATTTTTTGAGTAAATAGAAAAAACAGGAAGGAAAAGTTTATGAGAGAAATAGAAAACAAAAATATTAAAGAAAAGTGCTATATGGAAAAGCTAGAAAATGGCTTGCAAGTTATAATAATTCCTAAAAAAGAAATTCAAAAAAAATATATTATTTGGGCCACAAAATTTGGTTCAATAGACAATACATTTATAGATAGCACAACAGGAGAAAAAGTTGTAATTCCAGATGGAGTTGCTCATTTCTTAGAACACAAAATGTTCGAGCAAAAAAATGGTGTAGATAGTTTATATGTATTAATGGCTCTGGGATTAGATGCAAACGCATATACAACAAATGACCACACAGCATATTTGTTTGAGTGTACAGACCATTTTTATGAGGGATTAGACGAGCTAATGGATTATGTGCAAAATCCATATTTCACAGATCAAAATGTTGAAAAGGAAAAAGGCATAATTGGACAAGAAATAGGAATGTATGATGATGATCCAGGCTGGCAGTTATATATAAATGCTATGGATTGTTTGTACGAGAAAAATCCAATCAAAGTAGATACAGCAGGAACTGTTGAAACTATATCTGGAATAAATCCGGAGATGTTGTATAAATGTTATAATACGTTCTATCATCCAAGCAACATGGTATTGACCGTTGTTGGAGATTTTGAACCAGAAGCAATTCTTGCAGAGATAAAGAAACGTTTAAAAGACAATGAAGCACGTGGAGAAATAACAAGAATATATCCAGAAGAAAAGCTAGAAATAAATAAAAAATATGCAGAAAAAGAAATGGAAGTAAGCTTGCCATTATTCATGATAGGTTTCAAAGACAATATTAAAGATAAATATAATGAAGTTGTAAAAAGACACATCGCAATTGAAATAATACTAAACATATTAATAGGAAAAAGCTCTAATTTATACAATGAGCTATATAAAGAAGGATATTTATTATCTCAGCCAGATTTAGAATATGAATTTGGAAATGAATATTCACATGTACTAATCGGAGGCCAGTCAAAAAATCCGCAAAAAGTGTATGAAAAAATTGCAGAAAAAATACAAGAAATGAAAAACAACGATATTAATGTGCGAGAATTCGAAAGAATAAAAAAGAAAATATATGGAGACTATGCTGTAGAATACAATAATGTAGCAGACATCGGCAGAATGTTCACATCAGATTATATAAAAGGAATAAACAGCTTCGAATACATGGATAAATTCGAAGAAATAGACGCAGAATATGCAAAACAAGTATTAAAAGAAATATTCACAGAAGACAAAATGATTATGTCTGTGATAAAAGGAAAAAATTAAGTTTTAATTTATTAAGAAATCAAAACATCTTCTTTTCAAAATTCAATTGGAAGTTCGACTTTGAGGAGTCCGTTAAGAACAACATATTGATATTTTGAAGAAAAGATGTTTTTGCCCCTTTTAAAACAATTAGCTGCTATATTATAAAATATGAAGTCGAATTTATTTGTCAAATTTTATTGCTTTCTGATGTATAATAATAGAATATAAAAAATAACATTATAAAAGAAAAAATATTAAAAAAATAAGTGGAAAAATGCAACACGAAAAACGGCGTAAACCATTGAAAATCCTTGACTCTAGACTATATATGTGGTATTTTGAAATAAAGGAAAAATGTGTGGAGAAAAAGGAGAAAAACAAATGCTAAATGATAAAATTTGTAAATTAAGAGAGAAACTTAATGAAAGCATAATAAATGGAGAAGATTATAGCATAATTTATCAGTTGAGTATTGAATTAGATGAATTAATTGCAAAATATTATGAAATATTAACAAAAAATAGTTGACTAAAATATTTTTATTCTATATAATTGAATAAGAAAACCTAGAAAAAAGGAAAGAAAATGAAGAAAAAAGTAAAAATTTTTAGTATTATAATGTTAATAATAATTACGCTATCATCATTTATGGGAACAATTGCATATGCTGGACAGGGAACAATTGACCCGAGTAAGTATAACCCAAGTAGTGGAACTCAGGGAGAAATACCAAAAGAATTTACTAACATTGTCAATGCTATAATTACAGTTATACAAACAATAGGTATTATACTTTCTGTTATTGTAATAGCTTTGTTAGGAATTAAATACATGACAGGTAGTGTTGAAGAAAGAGCTGATTACAAAAAAACATTAATACCATTTTTAATTGGTACAGTACTTTTAACGACTGTGTCAACAGTTGTACGAATTATATATAATTTGACTACAAGTGCAATAGGTTCGTAAAATACAGTTGAAATGTAAAGAAAAATGTAGTATAATATAAAAATAATAAAGGAGTATTTTATGAAGAAATATATTAAGGTGTTGATGTGTATATGTATAATGTGTTACATAGCATTAAATATATATGTTCCAAAGGCATATGCTGCTGATACAACTATAGGAGGAATCGTAAAGGATGCTAATGAATTTCTTCAAGGAGGCTTGGATGCAGTCAATCCATTGAATCCAGATGCTTTGGAAAGTGGATCAAAGCTTTTGTACAATGTTTTACTTATAATTGGAATTGCAGTTGCTTTAATATGGGGATTGGTTTTAGCCATACAATTTATTACAGGTAGCATAGGCGAGAAAGCAGATGTAAAGAAAAATTTAATTGTATATGTTATTGGATGTATTATAATATTTGGCGCATTTGGAATTTGGAGTGCATTACTTCAAATGTTAGAGCAAACAGCACAATAAATTAGTTATTAATATTCTTACGAAAGTAAGCTTTAATAAAATAGAAAAATAAGGAGGAATAAACATGAAAAAATCAGTAAAGGTAATATCTACACTATTATTAGCAATAATGTTAGTCGCTAGTATAACAGGTACAGTTTTAGCAGCTGACGTTCCAGGAATTTTAAATCAAATGAATGGAAATGGAAATATGAATACAAACCAAATTACTTCAGTTGGACATAACGTTGT
>CAKOZB010000006.1 GCA_934131055.1 uncultured Clostridia bacterium
TTTCACACTCATTATAGCAGAAATTTAATTATCCGATAATAATTTTATCAGTCTAACATTTTTATATATTTTTTCTCTACCAATTTTTTCGGATTCAAGTAACCCAACCTCTTCTAATTGATTTAAGTATGATGTAGCTGTAATTCTTGTTACATTGCAATTTGTTTCAATATAAGAAATCTTGGTATATACCTCATAGAATATACTTTCTATTAATTCTTTTGAATATATTTTAGGTAATTTTTCCTTAAATTCTTCTTTATAGCTTTCCATTTCAGTTTGGATTTTTTTGATTAAGTTAATTGTTTCCATAGAAGTTATTTCTATTCCTTTTAATAGATATAAAATCCAATCCTCAAAATTGTTGTTTTCTCTTACCTCATTAAATAATTTATAATATTCTTGCTTAGTATTATTTATATATCTACTTAAATATATAATAGGACTATCTATCAATTTGTTTAATACTAAGTATAGAATATTTAGTATTCTACCTGTCCTTCCATTTCCGTCATAAAAAGGATGAATACTTTCAAATTGGTAATGTATTAAACAAACTTTTATTAATGGATCTATTCCGTCTTCTGAATTATTAATAAAATATTCCAAATTTTTTAAATAGTTCCTTATTTCTTCTTCCTTCTGTGGCGGAGTATACACCGTCTGACCCGTAATAGAATTTTTTAATTCTGTGCCTGGTAATTTTCTAATTCCTGCATTATTATGTTCAATTATCCCTTGAATTTTTACAATTGTATTTGTATTTATATAACCGTCTTTTTTTACTTGTTCAAATCCTGTCCAAATTGCATTTCTATAATCAACAACTTCTTTTGCACTCTCTTGTTTATATCCACTTTCTGTAAGAACCTTATATATATCATCATGAGTAGTCACAATATTTTCTATTGCACTACTATCTTTAGCCTCATTTATAGTTATTGCATTTATTAAAATATGCATATTAGGAATTGTATTTGAAAATCCTTTAAGCTCAGCAAGTGCTCTTGATGCCAATGTTAATTCTTCTAAAATTTTATTCGTTTTTAAATTAATATTTTTATATGGTAACATCTGTAACATAATTTTATTCCCTCCATATATATAAAATATCACAATTTTTATATATATTCAATAAATATGTATAAAAAATTCAAAAAATTATACATATTTTTTGAACATGTATAATTTTTTTGTTTATTTATTCATATTTTGAATTTTCTTATAAGCCTGAATTGCTATTGCATATAGTGCCATCAATATTACTATAACTATTCCATATGCTATCGGCAATCTTTGCAAATCGAAAATTATTGCTATGTTTGTGAAACAAATAATAAGAGTTAAAATGATTATCGAAATTGTTGAAATTATTAGTTGTTTTGATGGTTTGCTTTGAATAAAAGGTATTTTAGATGTTCTCATCAAGTGTATTATTACTGTTTGAGATATTATTCCATACGCAAACCAACCAGTCTGAAATAATGTTGCCTTTTCTGTCGTGTTAAATTTCATTATAAACCACAATGCTAAGAAGCACAGCAAATCGAATATAGTGCTAATTGTTCCAAATATAAACATGTTTTTCTTTATTTCACTAGTATTCCATTTTTTTGGGTTTAGTAAATATTCTGTATCTACATTATCAAACGGCATTCCTATTTGTGCAAAATCGTTTAGTAAATTTTGTATTAATATGTGTACTGGAAGCATTGGCAAAAATGGAAGAGCCAAGCTTGCAATTATTATAGAAAGCATGTTTCCAAAGTTTCCGCTCGTGGCCATTTTTATATATTTTAATATATTTGTAAATGTCTTTCTTCCTATTATAACTCCTTTTTCAAGCACATTTAAATCTTTTTCTAGTAGAATTATGTCTGCGGTTTCTTTAGCAATATCTACTGCTGTGTCTACCGATATCCCAACATCTGACTGTTTTAATGGTGGGCTGTCGTTTATTCCGTCTCCCATGTAACCTACTGTATTGCCTTGTTCTTGATAAATTCTTACAATTCTTTGTTTTTGAAGTGGTGAAAGTTTAGAATATAGATGACAATTTACCGATTTTTCTTTTAGTTCTTCATCAGTCATTTCTTCTATTTCTTTTCCAGTTAATCTATTTTCTGTTGATATATTTACCTTTTTGCAAACGTTTACCGCAACACCTTCGCTATCTCCTGTTAAAACAATTGTATCTACACCATGTTTTTTTAGAGCTTCGATTGCTTGTTTTGCGCTTTCTTTTGGCGGGTCTAGAAATCCTACAAATCCTATCAACACCATGTCTTTTTCGTCATTTATTCCAAACATTTCTATTCCATGTATATCGTTTTTTTGAGCTACCGCAACTATTCTTAGCCCTTCTTTATTGTATTTTTCATATGTTTCATACGCTTTATTTTTCAATTTTTCTGTAAGTTCTACTGCATTTCCATTTATGTCGATATATGAACAAATATGCATAATTTCGTCTACTGCACCTTTGGCTATTAATTGTCTCTTCCCTACTTGGTCCTTTAAAACCACACTCATTCTCCTACGTGAAAAGTCAAAAGGAATTTCGTCTTCACGTGTGTATGTTTCTTTGAAAATGTTCATGTTTTCCTTTTCGGCTCTGGATATAATTGCTACATCTATCAAATTTTTTAGTCCAGTTTGAAAATAGCTGTTTAAAAAAGCATGCTTCAAGACTCTTTTACTCTCATTTCCTTCTAAGTCCATATATCTTTCTAATACAATCTCGTCCTCTGTAAGAGTTCCAGTCTTGTCAGTACAAAGAATATTCATCTCTCCAAATGTTTGTATAGCACTCAATCTTTTTACAATGGTCTTATTCTTAGACATTTCTATTGCTCCATTGGCAAGAGTAGAAGTCATTATTACTGGCAGCATTTCTGGTGTAAGACCTACCGCGATTGTTATTGCAAAAATTAAAGCCTCCCACCAGTTACCCTTTGTGAAGAAATTTATTGCAAATATCACAGGTATCATTATTACCATGAATTTTATTAAAAGCTTGCTAACACTATCTACTCCTCTTTCGAAGCTATTCTGCTCACTCGTACTATATATAGATTTTGCCATGTTGCCAAAATACGTGTTGCTTCCGGTTGCGAGCACAACTGCCGTTGCTCGTCCACTAACAATGTTCGTACCGGTAAATCCAATATTAGATAAATGTGTTAATTCTGCGTCTTTTTCTCTTAACGTAGAAAACTTTTCTACAGGATTAGATTCTCCTGTTAATGAAGCTTGGTCAATAAATAAATCCTTTGTTTCTAAGAATCTCACATCTCCGGGAATCATGTCTCCAGAAGAAAGTTTTAGGATATCCCCAGGCACAATATCCTCAACATCAACCGTATTCGGAAGTTCGTCTCTTATTACATCTATTTTATTTGTAATAAGTCTCTTTAATTTTTGTGCCGCTTTATTCGAATTTGTCTGCTGAAAAAAAGATATCATCGCAGAAATAAAAACCGTGCTAATAATTAGTGTAAAAGTTAGATAATCTTTATTTGTAGAAAATACTACATCTGTAAAAAAAGTAACTATTGCAACTATTATTAGCACGATATTAAATGGATTTATAAAGGCTTCTTTCAGCCTCTTAAATGTGGTATTGTTGTTATTTATATCAATTATATTTTTGCCATATTCTTCTTGCTTTTCATCTATTATTATACAGCTAAGGCCATTTTCTGATGTGTCAAATTCATGTAAAATTTCATTATTGTTCATCTGGCTGTATTTCTTTAAATTCTGTTCAATTTCATTAATTTTATCTATATTCATTAGCTTTAATAATTAATTCTCCTCATATAAAATACTAATAAATATTATGGTAATTTTAGCGAAATTTATTACATTTTTATAAAAGAACGAACCCTCATTGTTTGAGAGTTCATCTTCCTTTTTATTTAACAAATTCTTTTATTTCATTAAATAGATTTTCAACCGACATTCCGTTTTCGGCTAATAATTCTTCTGCCACGAAGTCTGTATGGAATGCTTTTGAAATTCCATAGTTTTTAACTAACATCTTATCCATTCCATAGAAAGATGCTATGTTTTGGCCGTATCCACCCATTAGTTCTCCATCTTCGATAGTAATTACTAATTCATGATTTTTCTTTAATTCATTTAGTAAATCAACATCTAAGCCAGTTAAGAATCTTGGATTTATTACAGTTATCTCGAATCCTAGTTCTTCTTTTACTTTTTTAGCGACTGCTTTTGCCATTGGTAGTAATGAGCCTACTGCAAATATAGCAACTTTTTCACCTTGAATTTCTACTTTGTTTTTATTGTAAATAGAGTAATCTGTTGTATCTTCTACTCCTGTTTCAATAAATTTTACTGGTACACGTATACCAACTGGATGTTTTTTCTGTGTAGTTGCAAATTTAAACATTTGTAAATATTCCTCTTTGCTTGTTGGTGCAAGATATATAAAGTTTGGAATATGTGCAAACATTTGAATATCACACAATGCAATATGAGTATTTGAATTCATTCCATAAGCTCCAGCATTTAAATTTAACATTGTTGCTGGGCTATCATTCAAGCATAAATCATGCGATATTTGGTCGTAAGTTCTTTGGAAGAATGGTGCATGAGTTCCAAATACAACTGTTCCACCGTTTTTAGCAATTCCAGAGCTCATAGCAACCATGTTTTCCTCTGCAATTCCAACATCTATAAGTCAAGATAATTTTGTTAGCATTTATTAATCAATATTTATTAATTCGTATTCTCTCGAGCCAAATCCTAGCTCACTTGCTGCTTCTATTGTATGAACTCCATTCTGTCTTTCAATTCTTTCCACTAAATGGTCTCTGCCTGGATCTTTTGAGTTGTAAACAATATCGATACAAGCTTGATCTATTGCTATTGGGTCTGTGCTCGCTAATATTCCTACATCTTTCATGCAAGGGTCTTCTGCAACAGCACAGCAATCGCAATCTACAGACATGTTACACATAATATTTATATAGACAATTTTCCCTTTAAACATGTTATGAACCGATGATGCTGCATCAGCCATTGCCTCTAGAAATCTATCTTGCTCTGGTAGGTTGTCCCATAATTTTTCTTGGTCTTTCGTCAACCCAGCCGAATGAATCCACGCCTTTCCTTCTGAAGAACCACATCCTATTGATAGTTGTTTTAATGCTCCACCATATCCGCCCATTGGGTGTCCTTTAAAATGTGATAATACTAGCATTGAATCATAATTTTGAATATGTTTACCAACATAGTTTTTCTTAATCACTTTTCCATTTGGAATATCAAGCTCTAAATCGCCACCATCTGCATCCATTATATCTACATTGAAGTATTTTGTCCAACCATGCTCTTCCATTAATTTTTCATGTTTTTCTGTTGTATTTCTTGCACCTCCATAAGCCGTATTACATTCTACAACTGTTCCATTCACCTTTTCAACAATTGCTTTTACAAACTCAGGTCTAATATAGTTTTGATTGCCCTGCTCTCCTGAGTGTAATTTTACAGCAACTTTTCCTGGTAAATTTACTCCAAGAGCCTCATATATTTTTACAACACTTTCTGGTGTTATTTCCTTAGTAAAATAAACCTTTGATTTTTCCATGTAAATCATTCCTCTCATCATTTATATTATTATTTTGAATCAAACAACACATTTTATTATTTATTGTTATAAAATTCTTCTATAAATTTTATAATGTCTCCATTGTTCTCTTTTACTTTTTCTTTTTGCAATAATTCATTTAAAGAAAAATATTCTCCAGCTATATCTTCATCTACTTCATAAAAATAATGATGATATGTTCTTTTTTCTTTATTTGGTATAGAATATTTGTCATGTACTTTATCAAACAAGTACTTCACATTGTCCGTGTTATATTTATTCTTTATTTCTTCAATATTGTTTCCTTTAATGTTTGGAAACAAATACATTCCCCATCTTTCATCAAAATAATTTAAATATTTATCTCCTCTTTTTATCAATATAATCGAATGAACATGTTCCATTATCTTTCCTCCATATTTTTTAATCAAACTGCACTTGCCAATTTGCATCTTTAAAAGCCTTAAAGCACATCTCTATCTGTTCTTTGTTTGTTTTTTCTTCTGCTAAAATATCTGGTAAGTCTTCTAATGAAAAGTATTTTATTTCTGTTGTTTCTATATTCTTTTCGAATTTTCCGCTAATAACATCACATAAGACAAAAATTTTACATACACCATATGCATATATTGGTTTATTGTGCTTATTTCTGTCCTGTACAGCAATAATCTTCTTTGCTACTGCATCTAGTCCTGTTTCTTCTCTTACTTCTTTTACAGTATTTGATTTTACAGATTCTAATACATCGCACCAACCACCCGGCAATGACCAAGTTCCATTATTTTCATGCACTAACAAAATTTTATCATCTTTAAATATTGCTGCTCTCGTGTCTATTTTAGGAGTTTGATATCCAGTTTCATTGCAAAATAAATCCTTTGTCTTTTCTAAACTTAAGCCACTCTTTTCAGATATAATCTCAGCCGATATTTCTCTTAATCTTTCATATCTTTCTATATCATAAACATTGTTTGTGTATGCAAGTCCTGCTTGCGCCAAGCTCTGAATTTCAATAGCCCACTTTAACCATTTTTCCATACTTTAACCTATAAATTACCTTTCAAAATCTTCTTTTTCCTTTATTCTTCCAAATCTTTTTATTATTGTATCTATATCTTTTTGTATTAATCCTTCTCCAAGTCCTCGTCCATTTGCATTTGATACCTTTACTAAATGTCTAAGCATTTCTTGATCAAATGAATCGTAAATTTCATCGTCCAATATGATATAATCTTCTACTCTGTTATGCTCTAAAAGCCACTGTTTTATTTCGAGTCCCCTCTCCCAATTAATAAACGGTGTCACATCAAAGTAAATTTCATATTTTGCTAATAGCTCCCTTAGTGGCCCAATATCTTTAGAATTTCTCCATGAAGAAGTTAAAACAGTTTTTGCACCTGTTTCGTCAATCGCTTTTTTTAATAATTTAACCTTGTCTATATCTATATGCCTTTCTATTCCTTGTGAATTTTTTGCCCTAGTTATATATTCATCTGAATTTAAGACCCCATCTATATCTAAAAAAATAACTTTCAATATTTTTCTCCAATTATTATCTCAATTTTATGCCACAATTATATCGTAATTGATAATTAATTTCAATATTTATAATACAGAAAAATCGGCACCATACTCTCGTTCGAAAGCATGATGCCAATTTTGTTTTAAGCCTTTAGTATAAGGCTTATTGTTAGTCCACTAATGTTGTTGTACCAGTTTTGTAAATTCTTACTTTAACAGTTTGTCCTTTTTCAAGAACATTCCATTTTTCAAAATTCACACTGATTTCAAGGGTTCTTTTTTCTTTTTCGTCGGATATGCCAGAAATTTTGTACTCTTCATTTCTTTTTGAAACTCTCTCATCATAATTAAGTTTCACTTCTCCCCAGTAAGGTTCCTTATCGTTTCCACTCGTGTTTACAGGCCTTTCGTAAACGTACCTATCAATGTCATAATAATATTTCATTGCATAAACAGGCTCGTCACGATATATGGGCTCTTGGTATTCTTCAGTTTCATAATAAGTCTCATATACAGGAGTACTTATTGTTTCTTCCTCAAAATATCCATTTCCCATATCTATTAATGTAGTACTATATTCGTAATGTGATAGCCTCTCTCTTGCAACTTCTCTGGTCCGGGTTTCGTAATGGTCCAAAACAGATTGATAATGGTGGAATTCCATTTGTTGAGACGTAACTCTGCCTCCAGATGGAACGCTCCAATCACTTTCGTGAAATGTTCTGTTTTGTTCAATGCTGATGCTTCTGCTCCATGAAAAATCGGTGATTTGCATGTTTGCTTCTTTTGGCGTAAATAAGAATACTACTCCAATAATAGAAAGCAAAACAACTAAAGCAATAGCAATAACTTTTTTGTTTAAAAAAATATTTGCTAAATTGTAGGAGCTAAAATCATGCTGTGAGTAATCTTCTTGCTGTCTTTCGAAGTACTGATACTTTTCTTCTTTTTCGGGGTTCTGCTCGAATTCATTTTCTGTATTTTTTGTTTTTTCAGATTCTTTTTCTCTGTTTTCCTCCTGTACTTGAAAATAATCTTTGCTTTTGCCTCTTTCTGCTCCACACGACATACACTTAGTGAGTTTCGCCGAATTGTAGCTGCCACAAAATTCGCACATCCAATCAGGTTTTTTGCTAATTTTTGCTGCTTCATCTTCAGGAACATAGTCCTTTGGATCATCAACATAAAATTTTACATCTTCACCTCTTGGTCTGCCGCAATTAGGGCATTCTCTTTCACTACCACGTATGCCTTTTGTGCCACAGTAGGAACAATCCCACCGTCCAACGACAATTTTACCCATTTTTTTACCTCCTTAGTGGTCTATTTATAAAATGGTAACTTTTTCTATTATATCACAAAATTGTATTAGATAACAGCCTTTTAGCCTATATTTTATTCATAACTCCTAAAAATTTATAATTTTCTCCCAAGGTAAGTCCTTTTTTCCAAAATGGCCGTAGTTTGTTGTTTGTCTATAAATTGGTCTTCGTAAATCTAAATAATCTATTATTCCTCTTGGTGTTAAATCAAAAGTCTTATTTATTTTTTCTACAATTTCTTCTTCTGGAATTGTATTTGTTCCATAAGTATTTACATAGATTGATACTGGTTTTGCCACACCAATGCTGTATGCTATTTGTATTTCGCATCTCTTTGCATAACCATTTGCAACAATATTTTTTGCAATATGTCTTGCCATATAAGAAGCAGAACGGTCAACTTTTGTAGGGTCTTTCCCAGAAAAGGCTCCTCCACCATGTCTTGCAGCTCCACCATAAGTATCTACTATTATCTTTCTTCCCGTAAGACCACTGTCGCTAAGTGGTCCGCCTATTACAAATCTCCCTGTAGGATTAATGAAATATTTCGTGTTTTCATCTAACAAATTAGCTGGAACCGTTTGTTTTATAACTTTTTCAATTATGTCTTTTTTTAGAACATTCATGTCAACATCAGGCAGATGTTGTGTAGAAACAACAATAGTATCAACTCTTACAGGTTTTTCTCCATCATATTCAACCGTAACTTGAGTCTTGCCATCTGGTCTTAAATAGTCTATTATTTTCTCTTTTCTAACTTTTGTCAATCTCTTAGAAAGTTTGTGTGCAAGCGAAATTGGAAGAGGCATCAATTCCTCTGTTTCATCACAAGCATAACCAAACATTAAACCTTGATCACCGGCTCCCTCAGACTCAACATCTTGTCCCTCCTTATCTTCAAGCGATTTATCAACTCCTAGTGCAATATCTGGAGATTGTTTTGATAGATTTATGTATATCTTACAAGTCCTATAATCAATATCATACTCACTATCAGCATATCCAATTTCTTTTATAGTATCTCTTACCACTTGCTCAATATCAACATTTGCAGTCGATGTAATTTCTCCCGTTATATAAATTTCTCCTTTACCCGCAACAGTTTCGCAAGCAACTCTAGCATTCTTATCTTTTGCCAAATAACTATCCAGAATACTATCCGATATATAATCGCATAGTTTGTCCGGATGTCCTTCTGTAACACTCTCTGATGTAAATAATCTTCTCATATTTTCCTCCTTCAAAATCGTCCATTAGGGACGCCCCTTTTGGGGCGAAAACCATCACTCAATTAGACTGCTTTTTATCAAGAACATCTTCTTCAGTCAATTAAATTAAAATAATTTTTAAATTTCTATAAAAACTAAAAAACCTTGTACTAACGTAGGTACAAAGTTTAACGATTCTTAGAAATCATCATTCAAAGTACATTCCGTAACTTTGTCGGTATTAGCACCTAACTCGATAGGTTGCTGTGGAGTCATAAAGCCGATTCTTTCGTCCACTCTTGATAATATATATATTACAAAACCTATTATACAAATTAAATATATTTATGTCAAGTGTTTTTGCAATTTAGAAACACACAATTTAGGGACGAAGAAAAAAATGTACCTGTGCATTATTTTTTCGCCCAAAAAGGGGTGTCCCTATTGGGCGTTATACCACATATTCAATCTGATTATGCGGGAAATATTTCTGCATTTCTTCTCGCAAGAATTTTTCTCCTTCTTCGCGTATATAGTCTTTATACATATATTTTCCTCTGCCACGTCCTCTCATTAATTCTGGGCTATATAAATCTATGGCATTTGGAAATGCTTCTGTATTTATTGCCCTGTGAACAAAGCTGTACGTCATAAAAATAATTTCAAAGAATGCCTGCTTTTTAGCTTTTTCATTTAAATTTTCATACAAATATTTTATTAAATTCGAATATAGTTCTTTCCAATTTTCTACTAATATTACAGGTGCAATCAATATTCCGATAAGATAACCTGAATCCACTAATTTATTTATAGCTTGAACTCTATTTTTTAACCTTGATGTGCCTAATTCAACTTTATTAATAATCTCTTCTGGATTTACACTCATTCTAATAGTAACTTTTCCATTATGTTTTAACGGCAAAATATCATCTACCATATCAAACTTAGTAGGAAAAGTTAAATGTCCCTTTGAAGTATTAGCAAAGTTTTCAATAGTCCATACTAAATTATTTGTAATTGTATTTTCTAAAACTAAATCACTGTTGCTTCCAATTTCAAAAGTTAAATCTTTTTCTGAATTTTGAGCAGTTCTTATAATTTTATCTAGCATCTCTTCTCTGTTCACAAACAGCCTCAAATACGCACACTTATTGTAATTACACACAAGATAACAATACATACACATTGCTGTGCACCCAGAAGATGTATATGGAACTAGAAAATCTGATGTCTTATGATTTGGAACAAATTTATGTGTCTTTCTGATTCCTATTATCAGGTTTTGCTTCATATCTGCAAAATCCTTATTTTGTTTTTTTCTCATTTCTTCAATATTATTATGATTGTCAATTATCACTCTTGGAACATCAGCATATTTTTCTAATAGCTCTCTTCCAAGCACATAATTTTCGATATTATTTTCACAATATAAAGCCTTTGGCTTAAACATACTAATCACCCACAATATGTTATCCAAAAGCTTACATTTTAAACATTTATTTTCAAAATTAGACATTTCCCCTGGTTCGTAAAGTTTAACAGCTCTCCCACGTAAGTTGAAGAGCTGTTTTGGGTACTTCTAATCAGCACACTCATTTTTTTAGCATACTGTTTTTTAGTCATTATTTAAAAAGTTCATTACTAAATCAATAATTACATCTTTTTCCTTTGGATTTGATTCTGCAATTAATAAAGTAAGTGCTGCTAATGTATTATTGTCAATTACTTGTTTATCATTTTTATATAATATTCCATAAAAATTCAAAAAATATATAAACAGCGTTGCTGCGATTCTTTTATTTCCATCTGCAAACACATGATTTTTTACTATTAAATATAAGAAATTAGCTCCTTTTTCTTCAATACTTTTATAAATATCTTGTCCGTCCGAAACTTTGATAAATATTCCCGATAATAGATTCTAGTCCCTTATTTCTTTCAACTGCAAAGAGTGAACTTTCCTCATTAAATCTCAATTTGTTAATTATATTTATACATTCCTGATATTCAATTTTTCGTGTATCTAAGTTTCCTTGAATTTTCTTTAATGTCTTATGGTCATAATCATCCAATAAATCTAATGCTTTTGTGTATCCTGCAATTACCTTTAATATTTCTTTCGCATCATTGCCTTCAAGTCTTTCATCAATACGATTAGCAATATCTATTAGTTTTACAGTTTTCTCTAAATAATCTAATCTCTTTTGATTTATTGCATAGCCTTTTAACATATAATCTTTTAATACATTAGTTGCCCATTTTCTAAATAAAATACCATTTTGTGATTTAACACGGTAGCCAATAGAAATAATCATATCTAAATTGTAATAATTAGTTGGTTTATCAGCAAATTCGGAATTTCCGAATTTTGTCATTGTTTCATTTTCTACTAATTCACCTTCTTTATAAACATTTTTAATATGTTCATTAATAGTTGATTTAGCCTTTCCAAACAATTTTGCCATTTGTTCTTGTGTAAGCCACACCGTTTCATCTTTTAAGTTTACTTCTAATTTTACTCCTTGGTTTTCAAATAAAATAATTTCATTTCTTTTTTCGTCCATAAGAACACATCCTTTATATAAAATTTAGTTCTTAGTATATTCGTGGTTATCTATAAAATATTAATTATTTTTATTTTTGAACTATTGCATCTATTTTATAATAAGAACAAATATTTGTCTATACTAAAATGAAATTTTTTGCTTTAACACAACTTCAACGCTTTCTCAATGTATAATTCTTTGTTATAGAATTGAACGTCTTATACTTTTATGCTATAATTATAAATGATGTAGTCGTCTTTGACGGCAAAAGTTTCTTTAATCAGAAAGGTGGCTCAATTATGATTGTAAAGCGGGCTTTTGTAAGTTGGATGAATCCATGTAAAACTTTTTCAATAATTGAAAAGACATTAGAAAGTAGACCTAATACACAAATATTTGTATCGCGGGAGGTTGTTAAGCATTTACCTTTTGCCAAGTCCCTCAATTCTGTATCTTCTTATAATGAGGATCTTATGGATTGGCATGGATACGAAAGCAGATGCACATACACACATGCGGGCTTTGCTCCTATTACTAAGGAATATATGCATCTTGCTGTATACCATTCGGATGAACATGGAATTGAATATTTTCATTATAAAGCTGGTATTAAGAAGTTATTACTTATCGATTTTGAACCATAACTAAAACGGTAGTGCGAGTGTTGTTACACCCGCACTACCGTTTTGTAGAATAATGGTCTGAAATTTTAATTACTGAGCAATATAGTTGTTGCTCAAAAAGGCACTTACTTCAATATCGGATAAATATTCTTTTTCCATAAGAAGTGCCGCCAGTTTGGAAATAACCTCCTTGTTCTCGGTTACTATTTTAGTGGTTTCCCTGTATGCTTCTTCACAGATTTTCTCCATCTCTGCTACAGCTTGGCTCTCGATCTTGCTGTTAAACTCAGGTCTGCTAGTAACTTTTACCAACCTTCTTCCAGTCATAGCAAAAGTCATAACCATGCGATAAGCAAAGTCCGTAACCATTTCAAGATCATTCGATGCTCCAGAAGAAATGTCTCCCAGAAGAACTTCTTCTGCACAACGGCCGCCATACATTACGCGAATCTGTTTTTCCATATCCGATTTTTGTTGATATGTTTTATAAGACTCATCAAAGAAATTATAGCCACCTGCTTCACCACGTGGAACGATTGAAATGCAGAAATTCTTGACATCGGGTCTTATAGCTGCAGAAACAACAGCGTGTCCAGCTTCGTGTACCGCAGTAAGATATTTTTCTTTTTCACTCAGTATCGAACTTTCCTTCTTAATGCCTACAATTACTCTCGCAATTGCCTCATCAATAATAGGATTCGTTATACAAGAGGAATTTAATTTTACTGCTAACAAAGCGGCTTCATTCAGTACATTTTCCAGATTGGCTCCAGAAAAGCCTACTGTTTTTCTGGCAAGTTCTTGCAAGTTTACATCAGTGCTAAACTGTTTATTTCTTGCATGAACCTCTAGGATTTCTGCTCTTGCCTTAATATTAGGCATAGGAACATACACGTGCCTGTCAAATCTACCAGGCCGAAGAATTGCCGGATCCAAAACTTCTTTATGGTTAGTGGCAGCAATTACAATAACATGACTATTACTATCAAAGCCATCCATTTCAGCCAATAACTGGTTTAGCGTTTGCTCACTATAGCTTTTTCCACTATATCTGTTTTGAGCAACTGCATCGATTTCATCAATGAAGATAATTGAAGGTGCAACTTTTTTTGCTTCATTAAAAATTTTTCTTACCCGCGAAGCACCTACACCAACAAATTTTTCTTCGAAGCTCGAACCAGTCACTTGAAAGAAAGGCACATCAGCTTCACCTGCAATCGCTTTTGCAAGCAGAGTTTTACCTGTTCCAGGGGCTCCTACAAGCAAAATACCTTTAGGAATTCTAGCTCCCATCTTCGTATATTGCTCGGGGGCTTTCAAAAATTTAACAACCTCTGAAAGCTGTTCTCTCTCTTCATCGATTCCTGCGACATCGGTAAATCTGACATCTGAAGTTACTGGTTTAACTTTGAAATCTCCAGCACCATACATCTTTCTAATTATATATACCATAAAACCATATGCAATTATAGTACTAAGAAAAGAAATTAGATTTCCAATATTATTTTTTGATGATGTTGTTACTGAAATTTCAATGTCATTTCCAAGTTTTCTTTGTTCATTTACATATTTCCAAAATTCATTAACGCTTGGAACATACGTAAACTTTTTCGTTCCATCCGTAAGTGTAACGTCAATCTTGCTAGAATTAACGTAAGTCTTAATTTCCTTCACGTCGCCAGCATCGATGTAGGTTACAATTTCCGAATATTTTACCTCATCCTCCTTAGGTTTTTGATTGTCATTGTACAGATAAATTGTAAGTATTGCTAATATAGCCAATACCACTGCAACCATAATCCGTATCCACTTAGTGTTATTCGTACCGTTTTTGTCGTTTTTCATACTTTAGTTCCTCCAAACCGACATATAATATGTGTAAACGTACTTTTATAGTATATCATAGATTAACATAATTTGCAATTAATTCAGATTATTTTTTCTAAAATAAATTAGAATATAAGAGACGAAGTATTTCTACTCCGCTTTTCATTATATTATTTAATTGCTAGTTCTTTGCTTTTTTCTACTATACTGCATATTAAGTCTACAACATTATCTATTCCAATAGAATCGCTATTTACGCAAATATCGTAGTTTGATGGTGTCTCCCATCCTCTTTCCGTGTAGTATTCGTAGTGGTTTGATCTTAGTTTATTTATTCTTGCAATTTCTTTTTCTGCCTTTTCTTTATCCATATGATAAAATTCAGTTGCTCTTTTTATCTTATTTTCCATACTGCTACTTACAAATATTTTCAAAACATTCTTTTTGTCTTTTAATATGAAATCTGCACATCTTCCAACTATTACGCAAGATTCCTTGTCAGCTAAATCTTTTATTAAGTTTGATTCTTGTATAAATAATTCGTCAGAGTTATTCAAGCCAGCATAGTATCCATTATTGAAACTATCAAAAACAGTTCTTTTTTGTTCGTTGTCTTTTATATATTCTTCTGATAATCCTGTCTCTTCCGACATTTTTTCTATTATGTTTTTATCGTATAGTTTGATTCCTAATTTTTCAGCAACTAACTTTCCGATATATCTGCCACCAGAGCCGTATTCTCTTGCAATTGTGATTACAATTCCGTTGTTAGCTACTGCAGTTTCTGGTATTTCTTTTCTTTCTGCTTTTTCTGTTTCTACTCCATCAGCCTTCATGCCTCTTGTTTCTTTTATTAGAAGTATAACAGCCAATACAAATGCTAATCCATCAGCTACTGGTCCAGCACTTAGTACACCCATTATTCCATAGATGCTACTCAATATTATCATAGCAGGAATCAATATAACAATTTGTCTTGAAAGTGATAATATAGCACTCTTTGTGCTTTTTCCGATTGCCTGAAAGAATATTCCTGATGGAATTTGAACACCATTGCAAATGCAAAGTAATAAATACGTTCTAAATGCTAAACATGCGAATTCCATGTACTTTGCATCACCATTACCAAATATTAAGATTAATTTATCTGGTATTGTTTGGAACAATATAAATGCTATTGTGCTTATTACCAAGCTTGCCCCTAAAACAATCTTTAACGTTTTCTTTACTCTATCATATTTCTTAGCACCATAGTTATATCCAATTATAGGTTGACTTCCTGCAGCAATACCAATTATTATACTATTTAATATCTGATTTATCTTCATTACAATTCCAAGAACAGTAATTGGAGTTTCGGCCCCATAATCGCTTTGAGTTCCATATTTTCCAAGTAAATTATTCTCAGCCGCCATAACGCATACAATACTCATTTGAGTAATAAAACTACTTACGCCAAGCATTGAAACCTTTTTGCATACCTCAGCTTTTAATTTAAAACTTTCTTTTGATAATTGTATAGATTTAAATTTCTTGATATATGCAACATTTAATATAAATGTAAGCACTTGGCTTATTACAGTTGCAATAGCTGCTCCAGCAACTCCTTTGTGAAATACAAATATAAATATTGGATCTAATATTGTATTTAAAATTGCACCAGTAACCATGCTTGTCATAGCATATTTAGGATTTCCATCTGCCCTAATAATCGAATTCAATGTAGTTCCAATCATAGAAAACGGAAAACCAATTGCTATAATTCTTCCATAAGTCATTGCTAAGTCTCTTAGCTTATCAGTACATCCAAATAGTGTTAAAAGTTGTGGTAAAAAAATTAGTGTAATTACGCAGAAAATTATTGATACAATTGCAGATAATAATATTCCATTGCCAATTCCTTTTTCTGCTTCTTTTTTCTTCTTTTCTCCAAGTTTTAAACTTAAATATGCTGATGCACCATCTCCAAACATTAGAGAAAACGCTAAACCTATCATTACTAGTGGGAATACTACGTTTGTAGCACCATTTCCTAGTGTTCCTACCCCTTGTCCAATAAATATTTGGTCAACTATATTATATAATGAGTTTACCAACATTGAAACAATGCAAGGAATAGAAAACTTTAATATTAGTTTTCCTATTTTTTCTTTTCCAAGTATATTTTCTTGTTCCATTTTTTAGTTTATTCCTCCCCTTTTTCAATAAAAAGACATAAATATCAGGTTGGAGAAAACACTAAATTTTTCTCACAACCCTTACTCTCTTTTTTGTTAGCTTGCCTATTATACCACTTAGAAAGAAAAAAAGTCAATTAAAATTTTTAATTTTTTTGCAGATTTTTTCTAAAAAATTTTTACCGGAGAAAATGTTAGTCGCAAATATTTAATTCTTTTCAAACAATTATGCATTTATTATTCAACCACCTTTACTCCCAACAAATACATTAAATCTATTGCTTGCATTTGGTTTATTTTTGCACCTTTTATATCTTCAAGTGAAACTGCAATTTGATCTATATTACTATTTGATAAATCTATTCCATTTAAGCTTGTTTTAAAAAATTGTGTACCTGTTAGGTCCGCTTCTTTAAAGTTTATATTTTTAACTTTATTTTCCTGCAAACTTCCGCTTCTAATCGAAGTATTATTAAAGAATATTCCCCTTAAATTACTCATTGATATATTAGCATACCACATATTCGAATCTATAAATCCAATATCAAATAAAACATTTTCTATAAAATTACATCCAGTTAGCTTACAATTATTAAACTCACATCTTATAAAGCTACAATTGTCAAACGTCGTATTCGAAAAATTGCAATTACCAAACTCTACATCTGTAAAAGACGTCTTTTCAAACCTGCTATTTATTATAGAAACATTATTAAATATTGCCTTATTGCTAGTAACATTAAAAACTTCTAGATTACTTGTTGAATAATCTTTTATCTTAACATTTTCTAATTCATCATTTTCTGTTAATTCACTTTGTAAATCTTCAATAGTTCTTAAATTATCAAACAACATCTTTTGTGGTTTTAATATATTCATTCTATTCTCCTTATCTTCTCACTTTTGCTTTGATATTTGTACACTTCTCCTTACTTGTCTCTTTTGCATACTTTTTCTAGCTCTTCTGCTGTTAATTCTCTACACTGGCCTTCTTTTAAATCACTTGGTAATTGTAAGCCTCCCATGGATATTCTGTGCAAGTTTACTACTTTTGCTCCAAAGCATCCAAACATCCTCTTTATTTGATGATATTTTCCTTCTGTTATTGTTATTAATGCTGTATTTTTATCTTCTACCACAATCGTTGCAGGGCAACATACATGGTCTTTTAGAATAATTCCTTGTTTGAATTTTTCTTTCATCTCTTCTGTTATGTCTATATCTATTTGCACTCTATATGTTTTTTCTATGTGTTTTCTTGGAGCTAGTATGTTGTGTGCAAACTCGCCATCATCTGTTATAATCATCATTCCAGTAGTGTCTTTGTCTAATCTTCCTGCTGGGAACAATCCTTTCCTCATATATTGCTCAGGTACTAAATCTAATACCGTCTTTGCTGTTCTATCTTCTGTTGCCGATATGTATCCCTGTGGCTTGTTGAGTACTAGGTATATGTGTTTCTTCATATCTAATTTATTTTCATCTATATATATTGTATCTCGTAGTTCATCAAACTTCTGTTCTGGCCTTTTTACAATCTCGTCATTTACTCTTACTTTCTTCTGAGATATAAGCTTTTTAACATCTTTTCTTGAATAGTTAGTTTGAGAAGCTATTATCTTATCTATTCTTTCCACTTTAATCTCCTTGCTAAATAATATTCTTTCTTTTCCCATACTATCAAATATTTAAATATTTTTCAATATATAAAAAACTAATCGCCCAAAAAGGGGCGTCCCTATTAGGCAAAAAGGAAACAATCTTTGTCATGTGATATAATTACTCCTATTGCCTGTAAATACGAATATATGATTGTTGAACCTACAAATTTCATTCCTCTTTTTTGTAGGTCTTTTGAAATAGCATCAGAAAGTGGAGATGTTGTCTTATCTATTTCATAGTATGTTTTTCCTTCTGTAAAAGTCTTTAGATAATTGTTGAATGAACCAAATTCTTTTTGAATATCCTTAAATATTTTAGAATTGTTTATGCTTGCTTTTATCTTTAATTTATTTCTGATTATTTCTCTATTTTGTTGCAGTTCTATAACCTTTTCATCACCATATTTACATACTTGTTCTATATTAAAGTTATCATAAGCCACCTCAAAAGCTTTTCTTTTATTTAATACACACTCCCAAGAAAGTCCAGCTTGAAAAGATTCTAATATAAGCATCTCGTATAAATATTTCTCATCAAAGTTTGGTCTACACCATTCTTCATCATGATATTTTATATATAGTGGATTCTTCATATTACACCACTTACATCTTTTTTTATTATCCATGTAAACTCCAATCTAATAAAGTATATTATTGTTTTTAAAGTTATTATCTGTTTAGGTTGTCATCACACATTTTATAATGCTGTTCCTTTTGTAGGAATAATAAACTTACTCATATCAAAACCTTCTAGTTCTAACAATTTTATCTTGTTTTTTATTCCTCCACCATATCCAGTAAGAGATCCATTTGTAGCAACTACTCTATGGCATGGGATAATAATGCAAATTGGATTTGCCCCAACAGCACCTCCTACAGCCTGTGCAGACATTCTTGATATTCCTCGTTCTTTTGCTATTTCTTTTGCAATATCATTATAGGTTATTGTTTTTCCATATTCAATCTTGTTCATTATATTGCTTACTCTATCTCTAAACGGAGTACTATTATTTACTTTGTATTTTGGAATAAAATCAGGTTTCCTTCCAGAAAAGTATATATCTAGCCATTTTATTATTTCTTCAAATATTGGTAATCTTTTTTCTTCACAATTCATTATATGTTTAGATACATCTCTAGAACCTTCAAACCATAAACCTGTTAAATATTCTCCATCACTATTCATAAGCATATTAGAAAAACCTTCAGGTGTTTCATATTTCCATTTATACATTATTTTCAATTCTCCCTTCAGCATATTTTAAACATTTTTCTTCTAGTAGCTTAAAATTGCAACATCTTTCTCTCATAGTCTCTGGCAATTTTCCCTTGTTATATAAAGTATATAATTTATATGATTTATCTTTTACTTGAATATAATTTGCGTTTAACCAAGCTAATTGTTCTTTTAATAGTTTCTGGTATTTTTCTTCATTTAGAGTTAAAGTTGATTGATTTAAATCAATAATAGAATAAAAATCATTTTTTACTGGAATCATGTTATTAAAATTCACAGCTCCAAGTTTACCATTTTTTATCTTTAGAAAATCAATAGTATTTTTCATTTTCTTGTGTTTCTGCTTTGGACTAGATAATGGTGCAAAATATTCACAATCTTCTATTTTGAATAATATTCCTACAAAAGGTCTAATCTCCTTTTCGTTCATATTATAAGCTACTCTTGAATCAAATTTTCTTAAATAATCGCAATAATTTGTATCCACTCTTATAATCTGTAAATTTTTTATCATACCAACCAGCTCCTTAAACATTTTCTGCATTATATCATATACGCACATATGTTTGCAAGTATTTTTCTAAAATTTGTAAAAAAAGATTAGAGCTTTACACTCTAACCTTTCTTTTTTAAGTTCCAATTTTATGGCTGGATTCACCGCTTTTTTAAGTTCCAATTTTATGGCTGGATTCACCGCTTTTTTAAGTTCCAATTTTATGGCTGGATTCACCAACTTTTTTTGAGAATTTTTTCTCTTTTGGTATTGCCTTATGACTAACACCATATTCTTTATATATTATAATATACATTTTTATTATATTCAAGTATTTTCTAATTATTAAAAATCATTCTTTCTCAATTATTTTTCTTGCATATGAACATGTTGCTTTTATCTTTTTATTATACTTTCGAGAATTTTCTATAACATTTTCTACTAACTTTCTGGCTATGCCTTGCCCTTGATAATCACTATCAACTTCTGTATGTGTTATATTCCAAATATCATCTATTTCTTCAAAATCGCATTCACCAACTTTTTTATCAGAATCATAGGCAAGCACCTTATTCTCATCAGATTTAAATATTATTTTCACCATATAATATATCTCCTCTTTATAGAAAAATTTTTTCTATTCAAATTTCTTTATAATAAAATTTCCCCATATTGTATTTTTAGCATTTCTTTTTGTACTTGGAATTGTCTCAAAATAATCAATAAGCTTAACATTTCTTTCTAGCTTTTCTAATATTTGTATCATTTCATCTTTAGATATAAAATTATAATATTTTTCTTCTTTTATTTCATAGCCTGTTCCTACTTTAAAAGAAGCATAAATTATTCCATTTTTCTTTAATGCGTCTATCATTTTAATTAGGATGGATGGCAAATTCTCTTTTTCAACATGCAATATTGAAGAACAAGCCCATATACCATCATAAATATTTATATCATTTAATTCATCAAATTTCATACAACTTACATCTTGATTTAAATATTTACTAGCCAACTTACACATTTCATCCGAGCCATCTATTGGTTTAACTTTATAGCCATTTTCTTTGAAATACTTACTGTCTCTTCCTGAACCACATCCAAAATCTAGAATATATGCATTTTTAGGTAAATGTTTTAAAAACTTATCATAGTTTTCTTGTAAATCACCAATCAATGTTTGTTCGCAATATAATTCTGCATTCTTATTATAATATTCTAAAGTATTATATTCTTTCTCCATAGTCCTCTCCTCCTATAAATTACTTTTATTTCATTGTTTCGCTATTGTTTATTATTAACGTACTATACATAAATAATACATCTTGGTCTTTAAATTCTATATATTGGCTTAATAACTTTGGTGATATATATCTTGTATCAACCACCGTTATTTTACTATATCCTGTCACCAATAATGGAATTAAACTGCTACCATAAGAGTCTCTAAATACTATTAGTTCTTTAGTACCATTATAATCTGGATTCTCTATTGTTAGCATTGGCGTTGCTCCGGATAGATATACATCATATTTATCTAAACTATTTATTTTATTAAAATTGTAAATACCAGAATATTCTTTTGTTTCATAATTATATACCTTGCATCTTTTTAATGTGTCATTGGTTAGCACTTTTATTTCGTCGTTTTCACTGCTAATCGGAAGTTGACCGCTATATACGCCTTTAAAATCTGTAATTTTTTTAGTTTCATAATCTTTTGATATGTTTGCATTCATCTGATTTGCAATTTTTTCTGCGATTTTTAATATACTTTCTTGTTTCCAGTGTGTATCTGTCTTATAATAGTCTGATA